>JAYVXK010001090.1:0-3407 GCA_043785265.1 Myxococcales bacterium
TGCGGGCTTGATGATCAGAAACATCGCGCCAATCGACGCGAGTCCGAACAATCCGCCAGACAGCATGCGTGTCGTGCTGCCGCGAGAGTCGCGCGTGGCCACGGCACTCGGACCAAGCAACATGATGACGAACAAGAAGAGAACGATGATCGCGCCTGCGTAGACAATCAACTGAATGACGGCCAAAAACTCAGCGTGGAGCGCGAGGAACAACCCAGCCACTGCGACGATCATCGTCATCAGTCCCATCGCGCCGCGAATGGGGTTGCGCGCGAGCACAGTCGCAAGTGCGCCTGCTATCGCGAGCGCTGCGCACGCATAAAAATATCCGAATCCCAACCCTGCCATTTTGCGTCCATGCCTTCTAGTGTTGACCACGCTGCGGCGGAACCGCAGACGTGCCGTCCGCCGATCAGACCGGCGTCAGAGTTGCGTCCTTCCGAGTTCGTTCACCGCGCACATACGCCTCGAAATCGGGGCGGAACTTCTTGAGGAAGCCGAGCGCAGGCATTGCCGTGCCTTCACCGAAGGCGCAGATCGTGTTGCCCATGATGTTGTTGGCGATGTCATGGAGCTGATCGAGTTCGGGCATCGAGGCCTTGTTGTCGAGGATCTTTTCGACCGTGCGCTCCAGCCATGCAGCGCCTTCGCGGCAGGGTGTGCACTGACCACAAGACTCGTGGCGATAGAACTGCATCAAGTTCTGCATCGCGAGCACGGGACAGGTGCCTTCTGCGAGGACGGTGACGCAACAGGTGCCGAGCATCGTGCCCGCCGCGCGCATCGTGTCTACGCCGAGGGGAACATCGAACACGCTTTTGCCGTGCCACGGATGCAACGGACTTTTTTCGTCGGGCGCATGGACGATCTCTCGAGGCGTGAGAATCGGAGTCGATGATCCGCCTGGAATCACGCACAAAGCTTTGCGACCGCCCAGCACACCACCGGCGACCTCGTTGATGAGTTCGTTGATGGTCGGACCGCAAGCGAGTTCGACGATGCAGGGCTTGTTGACGTGACCGTTGACGCCGTAGAGCCGCACGCCGCCGTCATTGAGATTGTGGAGCGCCGAGAGCTTGCTGAACTCTTCGCCACCGAGCATGAGCGCGGCTGGGACGATCGCGATCGTCTCGACATTGTTGACCGTGGTGGGGCAACCGAACGCGCCGGCTTGCGCAGGGAACGGCGGCTTCAAGCGTGGCTCGCCGCGTTTGCCCTCGAGCGAATTGAGCATCGCGGTCTCTTCGCCGCAGATGTACGCCCCCGCGCCCGTGTGGACATAAACCTCGACCGCGTAGTCTTTGCCGAAGGGAGTCTTTCCGAGGTAGCCCTTCTTCTTCGCCTCGACGATGGCGCTCTCGAGTCGGGCCTTCGACAGGTGCAGCTCGTCGCGCACGTAGATGTACGCGACGTGCGCGCCGATGCCGTAGCAACCGATGATGCAGCCTTCGATCACGCTGTGCGGATTCAGCTCCATCACAGTTCGATCTTTGTGAGTGCCCGGCTCGCCTTCGTCGGCGTTGATCGCCAGATACGCCGGCTTGGTCGGGTGGGGACGCATGAAGCCCCACTTCACGCCCATCGGAAAACCTGCGCCGCCGCGGCCACGAATGTTGGCCTTCTTGGCCTCGTCGACGACCTGCTCTTTGGTCATCGCCGTGAGCGCTTTCCGCGCCATTTGATAGCCGTGCGCTTCGCGTTCGTAGACCTCGATCGTATGACCGTTCGGGATGCCGTAGACCTTGGTCAAGTAATCGGTTCGCTTCAGCATCGTCAGGCCTTTCGCAGCTTGTCGAAGATCGCGTCGACTTTCTCGGGTGTGAGGTTCTCGTGATAATCCTTGTCGACCTGCATCATCGGCGCGGTGCCGCAGCTCGCGAGACACTCGGCGGTGCGCAGCGTGATCGCGCCGTCACTCGTGGTCTCTCCTACGTGCACACCGAGTGACTTCTCGCAGTGCTGCAAGATGGAGCCTGCACCACGCAATGCACATGGCAGCGTGCGGCAGACCCAAACTTGATGCCTGCCCACCGGCTTCTGATTGAAGAGCGTGTAGAAGGTGACGACGCCCTTCACGTGAGCGGGAGGGATGTCGAGTTTGTGAGCCACGAAGTCGATTATCTCGCCGCTAATCCAGCCGTTCTGCGCTTGGCAGAGATGGAGCAACGGGATGCACGCAGCCATCTTCGTGGGATAGCGCGTGAGCAAGTCGGCGAGCTTCTGCTCGTGGTCGGCGGACAGTGCGAAGGGCATCGCTTGGGTTCGTTCCTGGTCGAGCGTTTCCGCGCGCACCGCAACGAGAGGCGAAAAGCCTTGTTTTTGCGCGGTTTCGTGCGGAAAGCAGGGCGGACGCTAGTGGCCTAGCTACACAAGTGTCAAGGGGGATGGCGCGCGCGAGGAGTTAGCTGGAGCGGCGCCTGCCAACCAGGAGGGCTAGTGCGGCCAGCGCGAGGGTCGGGAGCCACGGCACGGTGGGGCTGCTGGAGATAGTGTTGCAGCTACACGAAGAGTCGGTGGTGGGAGTGGAGCCAGCGTCAGGGGAGGGTCCGCCATCGGTGTTGGTCGAGAGGCCGCTATCCATGGTGCCGGCGTCGGAGTTGGGTTGAGTGGGGTGGTCGAGCATGGCGAAGAGTTGAGCGCGGGCTGATTCGAGCGCTGCCGGGGGCTTGTTGCAGTCGTAGGCGGTTGGAAAGAGAGTGAGGGCGATTTGGCGGGCTTTGATCGGATCGACCTTCGCGGCTTGCAGGAGGTATTCGTAGTCCTCCATGCCTTCGCGAATGAGTTTCATTCGAATGGACTCGATCGGGATGTCGCTCTGTCCACCGATGATGCTTGGCTTGCCTGGGTAGAAGACCGTGCCGTCGCCCGAGCCGCTGAATGCGCAGAGCCCGTCCGCGTCCCACGCGGTGCCGAGTTGAAACGTGGTCTCGAAGTACAGCTCGCCGGTGGTCTTCTCCAAAAAACTCAACCACTCGAACGCGCGATCTTGAACACCCGTCGAGTCCACCACGCGTTGTGGCCACCCCGTGTATTCAGGGCCAGGGGATGGCGTTTTGCACGAGCCGCAGCCGTGTTGATCGCATGATTGATACATCCACAATCGACGTGGCGGACCCTTCGCGAGCCACGCGTCGTAGTTGCTGCGTTGGTCGCCTGGGTATGCGCTGCCTTTGCGGCCGTACATTTCGTCGAGCACCGGAGAGAAGATGTCGATCTTGTCGGTGGCCGAGAATGACTGAGCGGCTTGCCATGACGTCGTCAGCACGATCGACGCGTTGGGATCTGCCGCGTGCAGCGCGTTGCTGTCGGCGATGAACGTGTTCCACGAAGTCGCGTTGGTGTTGGGCTCGTCGATGGGATACGCGAACAGGCGATCGAAAAACGATTTCGATTTCGCGTAGGCGATC
>JAYVXK010001091.1:0-10961 GCA_043785265.1 Myxococcales bacterium
GAATGATCCGCGTCTGTTCAAGAGCATCAAGGTGCGCTTCGCCGAGTCTGTTTTTCCAGGCGAAACGCTCGTCACAGAAATGTGGAAAGAGTCGGAGACGAAGGTCGTCTTCCGCACCAAGGTCAAAGAGCGCGACAAGGTCGTCATCTCCAACGCAGTGGTGGAGCTCTACACCGAGATTCCGAAACCAAAGGCCAAGCCAGTCGCAGCGAGCGCCCCCACCGCCAGCGTAAACGCAGAACCCATCAGCGCCGACGTGTTTGCAGGCATCAAAGATTATTTTGAAAAGAACGCGGATGCGGTCAAAAAAATCGCCTGCGTTTATCAGTTCAAGCTCACAGGGCCCGACAGCACGTGGACGCTCGACACCAAGACCGCCAGTGTCGGCGCAGGTGGAGCCACGCCGCCAGGGTGCACACTCGAACTGAGCGATGCGGACTTCATGGCGATGTGCACGGGCAAAGCAGATCCCATGAAGCTCTTCATGGACAAGAAGCTGCGCATCTCGGGCGACTTGATGGCCAGTCAAAAACTCGAGTTTCTCAAGAAGATCGATCCGAGCGCAGTGGTCGCGGCCGCGAAGGCTCGCGGTGGATCGTCCTCAGCGGCAGCACCATCAGCAGATGCAGCGGGCTCGGAATCAGGAGACGTGTTTCTCGCGATCGAAGATTACATCGAGAAAAATAGGGCAGACGCGACCAAGATTGGTGTCGTCTATCTGTTCAAGCTGCAAAACCCGGACAGCGCGTGGACCGTCGATCTCAAAGCAGGCAAGGTCAGCGCAGGTGATCTCGGCAAGCCGCAGTGCACACTCGAACTGAGTGACGCTGACTTCATCGCAATGACGAGCGGCAAGAGCGATCCGATGAAGCTCTTCATGGACAAGAAGCTCCGCATCTCGGGCGACATCATGGCGAGCCAGAAGCTGGAGTTCTTGAAAAAGATCGACAAGAACGCGGCAGCCAAAGCGATCGCTGCAAAGAAAGCCGCGGGCGCGCCGTCGGCAACCGCGGCAGCCCCGAGCGCATCCAAAGATGCCAAGGCGCCTGTGATTTTCGAGGCACTCAAAAAACGCCTCGAGCAAAACGGTAAACTCGCCGCAGAGGTCGGAGCGATGTTGCAGTTCACGGTCGACGGCAAAAGCTGGCTGGTCGATCTCTCGACTGGCTCAGGCACCGTAAAAGAAGGCTCGGATGCAAAAGCCGCAGCGACGTTCACCACGACCGACGCAGACCTCGTCGCACTGGTCAAAGGCACGAGCAGTGTCCAAACTCTCTATCAACACGGCCAGCTTCGCGTCGACGGCGACATTCGATTCGCGAGCAAGCTCAGCATCATGAAAGACCTCGCGTGAGCGACAGGAGATCAGCCATGGGACGAACAGTCAATGTGATCGGCGTTGGGATGATCAAGTTCGCCAAGCCTGGCGCGAGCGAGGACTACAACGTGATGGCAGGCAAAGCGATGCGTGCTGCACTCGAAGACGCAGCCGTTCCGTTCGATCAAATCGAGCAGGCATTTGCGGGCTACGTCTACGGCGACTCCACGTGCGGACAGCGCGCGGTCTACGAGGTCGGCCTGACGGGCATTCCGGTGTTCAACGTGAACAACAACTGCTCGACTGGATCGAGCGCGCTCATGCTCGGCCGACAAGCCATCGAGGCAGGTGCTGAGTGCGTGATCGTCGTCGGCTTCGAGCAGATGGAAAAAGGCGCGCTCTCGTCGAAGTACAACGACCGCACCAATCCGCTCGATCAACACGTCGGCGTGATGAGCAAAGTGCAAGGCTTCAACAACGCTCCGGCTGCCGCGCAAATGTTCGGCGGCGCGGGCCGTGAGTATCGCTTTCGCTACGGCACCAAAAAAGAGACTTTCGGAAAAGTGAGCGAGAAGGCGCGCCAGCACGCGGCGAACAATCCGTACGCACTCTTCGCCGAACCACTGACGCTCGATGAGATCATGAACTCACCGGAAGTGTTCGACCCGCTCACTCGCTATCAGTGTTGCCCGCCCACGTGTGGTGCAGCTGCGGCGATCTTGTGCTCAGAGGACTTTGCGAAGAAACACGGCAAAAACAAGCCTGTTTATATCGCTGCTCAAGCGATGACCACGGACTACGGCTCGAGCTTTCAAGACAGCATGATCAAGATGGTCGGCTACGACATGACCAAGAACGCGGCGAAGAAGGTCTACGAGCAGAGCGGCATTGGCCCTGAGGACGTGGACGTCGTCGAGCTGCACGATTGCTTCACGGCGAACGAAGTCATCACCTATGAAGGTCTTGGTCTTTGCAAAGAAGGCGAAGCAGAGAAGTTCATTTGGGAAGGCCAAAACACGTACGGGGGAAAGTACGTGACCAACCCTTCGGGTGGTTTGCTCTCCAAGGGACACCCGCTCGGCGCGACGGGGCTCGCTCAGTGCACCGAACTCGTGTGGCAACTGCGCGGCACCGCCGACAAGCGACAGGTCAAAGATGCCAAAGTGGCGTTGCAACACAACCTCGGATTAGGCGGCGCTTGCGTCGTCACGATGTACCGCCGCGACTGAGATGACGCTCTCGCAATGGCTCGAAGAAGGGCCGTTCACGCTGTCCCTGTCCGCGGGCTTTTTTGGCTTCTTTGCGCACGCGGGCGCGCTGGCTGCGCTCGAAGCGTCTGGCCATGCGCCCGCGCGTGTCGCTGGTTCGAGCGCAGGGGCATTGGTTGGCGGCTTGTGGGCAGGTGGGGTGGACGCGACCGCGATGGAGCACGAGCTTCTTCGTTTGAAGAGAGAAGATTTCTGGGATCCCGCCTTGGGCTTCGGCCTCTTGCGTGGGAGACTCTTTCGCGATCGCGTCCGAAGACTTCTGCGCAATCAAACCTTCGAGACCGCGCGAGCGCCTGCGATGTTGTCGGCGTGGGACGTTCTCTCGCGCAAGACGGTCGTCCTCGATCGCGGAGATCTCTCCGCGGCCATTTGCGCTTCGTGCGCGTTTCCAGGCATGTTTCAGCCAGTTTGGTTCGATGGGCGGCCGATGCTCGACGGCGGCATCGCAGATCGCCCAGGGCATGACGGCCTGCGCTCGGGTGAACGCGTGCTCTTTCATCACTTGCCTTCGAAGTCACCGTGGCGCGCAATGCCACCTGCAGCTCCGACGCGAAGCGGGATGATCACCGTCGCGACTCGAGGTCTGCCGCGCCTTGGACCATTTCGTTTGAAGCGAGCCAAAGACGCCTTCGTGGAGGCGCGGCACGCCATGGCAGATGCGCTGCGTTCACCCGTGGCGACGCTGATCACGCCGCGCGGCTGAGGTCACGCTGCGCGAACGAGTCGGCGCGCTCTGCGAGCGACCTTGTTGCGAGCGGGTAACGAGGCCACGCCGACGGCGAGTCCGGTCATGGTGAGTCGTGCGTAGTCTGCATCACGCACGATGAGCCCACGACCTTCGAGTCGTCGGAGGGCGTTGCGAAGATCCCCGTCATCGCCCTCGACCCGGAGCGACAGGGAGGCCTGATCGACCAAGCGACGGTGGCGAGACAGCCGAAGAATGGCGCGAAGAACTGAGATGTCGTAATGCATGGAGGCGACCTTACGAGGGGACTGAACATCCGTCTAGTTAACGGCGTCGATTTTCATCATTCCCGCGAAACCTAGCCAGTTCGTGCAGCGATCTCGCGACGCGACCAAGTGATTGTTCTCACAAAAAGACGAAGGCCGCGCACTCTTTCGAGTGGCGGCCTTCTCTTTTGCGGATCGTGCGATCTCAGATTCCGAGATCGACCGTCTTCTTGTCACCGAACAAGCCCAAGCCGTGAAGCTGGAACTTGAGGGTCTTCGCGTCTGCGGGGACCTCGATGATCGTGTAGTACTCGCGCTGCATGCTCGGGGGGAGCGAGTCGAGCGAGAGCGTCTTGGCGTTCTTGGGAACGTAGAAGCTCTGCATGTCGACCGGACCGAACTCACGGCTCTTGTCATCGACGACCTTCGGGGGATCGAGGACCATTTCCTCTTTTTTACCCTTGTTCGTCACCTTGAAGTGCACCTGGATGAACTTGCCATCCGTCGCCTTCGTGTCGCTCTCGTCGAGGTTGCTCGTGACCTTTTTGCCGAGGTCCTTTGCGTCGACCACGATCCAGTCCGAATCATCGAACGTGACCGTCTCGCCCAACTTCTGGGCCGAGCCTGAGCTCGAGGAGCCGCCAGAAGAGCTGCCGCTTCCTTTGCCGCAAGCGAGTGCTGCTGCCAAAACAAGGAGCAGTGCTCCCATGACCTGTCCGAACTCAATCCAACGCGATTTCATGACGCCTCCTTGAAGGGATACCCTGATCAGAAGCCCGGTTAGCCCCTGGCACAAAAGTGGGCTCAGGGAATGCTAAACGGGCTCCACTGTCAAGCGCCCCGGTCGAGCGCGTTCGAAACACGGCTTTTGGCCGCCCTCCGATGACTTGCCGGATTGTACGAACGCGCTGGGATCATCTTCCCCGGTTTTTTTTCAGACGCCCAGCTCGCGGAAAACGAAGCTCAGTTGCATGACGAGGTCGTCTTCGAGTTTGGTGGTTGGTTTGCCCTGTCCATGACCTGCGCGGGTCTCGACGAAAAGCAGGATGGCTCGCTCCTTTTCGACATCGCTCATGCGCGCAGCCATTTTGCGCGCGTGGAGAGGGTCGACACGTGTGTCGCTCTCTGCGCTGGTGAACAACATCGCCGGGTAGCGGACTGATTCGCGGACGTGATGGTAGGGCGAGTATGCGTAAAGAACTTCGAAACAGGCTTTTTCTTCGGGCGATCCGTATTCGGGGATCCAAAACGCGCCCAGGCGAAACAGATGGTAGCGAAGCATGTCGGTGAGCGGGACGAGAGCCGCACCTGCGCGAAAAAGCTCGGGCCGCTGCGTCACGGCAGCCGCGACGAGCAGACCGCCATTCGAACCGCCCATGATCGCGAGCTTGTCGGCGGTCGTCGTCTTGGATGCGATGAGCGACTCCGCACATGCGATCACGTCGTCGAACACGTGTTGTTTGTTCTCGAGCATGCCTGCGCGATGCCACGCCTCGCCGTACTCGCCGCCACCACGCAACACCGCGCTGACCCACACGCCGCCGTGTTCGACGACTGCGAGTGCGCGGGCACTGAACGCAGGAGTGAGATTCACATTGAAGCCACCGTACCCGTACAGAACCGTCGGCGACGGCGACGTGGACTCTCCACCGCGTACGATGAACATCGGCACCCGCGTGCCGTCCTTGGACGTGGCGAACTCGCGGCTGATGGTCACACCAGAAGGACCTGCACCTCGCACGCGATCCCAAGATTTCAGCCTCGGAAGCGATTCTGCAGTCAGCGACTCGGGCAATTCTGCGCGGAGTGATTCGAATGGAACGACGAACGATGTGTAGTCGACGAACACCTCACCACCTTGAGGCGGAGCGCTGACGTCTGCGCTTCCGAGCGCGGGCAACCTGAGCGAGCCGAGCTCTTTGCCAGCCAGGTCGAAGACGACGATTCGAGAAGATGCATCTCGAAGAACCGAAGCGAAGATTCCCTGAGGAGTGATGGCAACACTCGTGAGGACGTCCGTGGACTCTGTGAGCACATCGCTCCATTGGTCGAGCGCTTCCCATGTCGCGCGCATGAGGCGATACCGAGGCGCGTGTTCGTTGGTCATCATGTAGAGGGCATCGTCGGTCGGTATCGGCTCGAACAACGCGTCTCGTGCGACCGCGACCTCCCTCCACGGCGCACCTGCTCTGGCGAGATCGCGCACGTAGACTTCGCTCTTGTCCCAACCTTTGTGAACGCGCACGACGAGCCATCGACGATCGGGAGAAATCGCGAGACTCGGCACGTCCGTCTTGTCGCGGTTGTCTCCGAAGACGCACGGATCGAGCCTGAAATCACGCCCGATCACGTGCTCGAAGACTTTGCAGTAATAGTGCTCGTCGCCTTTTGGGACGTCACCTGGGGTTGGGTGCCGCGTGTAAAAGAAGCGCTCGCTGCTCACCCACACGACAGACGCGAGCAAGGTGTGCGGGATCTTCGTGTCGAGGTCTTGGCCGCTCGCGACGTCACGCACGTGCAGAACGCTCTGTTCACTCCCGTGCTCGCTGCGTCCCCACGCGACGAGCGATCCGTCATGCGATGGGTACCACCAGTCGAGTGCGTCGGTGCCATCGCTCGAGAGCGCCGCGACGTCGATGAGCACGCGGTCGACGCCATCGTGTCCATCTCGCACGAGCAGCACGGGCTGGACTTGGTCGCCTTCACGTCGCGTATGAAAATAGCGTCGCTCACCGTTGTCTCGAACGCGCACCGACGGACTCTGGGCGTAGCCGACGCCGAGGAGTTCGTGAACGCGCGCGCGCAACTTCGCTTGCCCCGCGAAGCCGTTGACGTACGCGAGGGTTCGCTCGTTTTGCGCGGCGGTCCACGCCTGCACCTCTGCGCTCTCGGAGTCTTCGAGCCAGCGATGGGGGTCGTCGACACTCTGTCCAAAGATTTCGGTTCGAGTCTCTGCTCTCGCAGCGCTGGCATCGTCGACGATTTTGGTCACCTGCAAGAGTGTACGGCAGGCGGACGGCACATCCGCGCAAAGAGCGGTGTGGTCAACACCAGGTGGTGCTGCTACACGCGCGAATCGTGGACCGCCCGCTGATTCTGCTTTCCAATGACGATGGCCACTTCAGCCGTGGGATTCAGGCGCTGCGTGCTGCGCTGCAGAAGATCGGCGACGTGGTGATCGCAGCCCCCGAGACCGAGCAATCTGCGGCCAGTCATGCGCTCAGTTTGCACAAGCCGTTGCGTTTGCGGCGCGTGCAAGAAGGCCTGTTTGCGATCGACGGCACACCTGCCGATTGCGTGTATGTTGCACTTCATGCGGAGGGTCGCGTGGTCCCGCGTCGCCCTGACCTCGTGGTCTCGGGGATCAACCACGGGCTCAACCTTGGACAAGACGTTTTCTATTCAGGGACTGTGGCGGCTGCACGCGAGGGTGCTCTGCGAGGTGTGCCGGCCATCGCGGCGAGCGCGAACACGAAAGCAGACTTTGAAGAGGTCGCCGCGGTTTGCGCCGATCTTGCGACGAGAGTGCTCGGTCGCACCGAAAAACTCCCGCTGCTCCTCAATGTGAACTTCCCGCAAAAGTGGCCGCTGGGTTTGCGCGTGACCAAACTCGGTGCGCGCTTCTACGATGAAGTCCTCGATTTTCGCAAGGATCCGCGCAACCGCGAGTATTTTTGGATCGGTGGACCTGGCGTGCGACACGAGCCCGATCCGGGCAGTGACACCGACGCCTACGATCAAGGAGCGGTCTCGATCACGCCGCTGATGTTGGATCTCACGTCGACTGCGCATCAGTCCTTGTTGACGGACCTCTTGAGGTAGAGTTCGCCCGCCATGCCCAAAAAACCCGCCACTCGCCCTCCCCTCGCCGCTCGTCGCGCGACGCGCACGAGGCATGCGAACAAGCGCGCTCCGATCGCACACGCTGCTGCGATTCGATCACCTCATGAGGCCATCCTCACCGATTCTCTCGCCTTCGCTCGTTCGAAGATTCGGGACATTCCAAATTTTCCGAAGCCCGGGATTATTTTCAAGGACATCACTCCGCTCCTCGCCAATCCGCGCGCGTTTCACATCGTCCTCGATACACTCGCCGAGAGGTTCATTGGCGAGCACATCGACGCGGTCGTGGGGATCGAAGCGCGTGGTTTCATCTTTGGTGGCGCGCTAGCGGCCCGGCTCAACGCGAGCTTCGTTCCCGCACGAAAGCCCGGAAAATTGCCGGCAGCGGTGGATAGCGTTCGCTACGATACCGAGTACTCCCAGGCCGAACTGCAGATGCACCAGGACTCGATCGTGGAAGACTCGCGCGTCATCGTGGTCGACGACCTGCTCGCAACAGGCGGCACGGCGAAAGCGTCGGCCGAACTCGTTCATCATCAAGGCGGCCACGTGATCGCCTACGCCTTCGTCGTCGAACTCACTTTTCTCGGCGGTCGCGAGCGCCTCCTGCCCGTCCGCGTCGAAAGCGCGTTGATCTACTAGCTATCTCTTGCAAGGGCCCGCCAAAGCCCGCCATGATGGAACGTCAGTCGATGACTCAGCCGACCCAAGATCGAGCGTCCGCCACCAAGGTCGCCAAGTGGCTTGTTGACAAGGGTCGCTCGGACGACGCTGTCGCGCTACTCGCGGCGTTTGCGGCGAGCGGTCCCAACGACGCTGAAGGCCAGCAGCTGCTCGCAGAGGCGTTGCGCATCAACTCGGCAGCAGTCGTCGCGCGTCACGCGTTCGCCCGCATGGAGGGCCTGCCTGGTGATCGACCGGAGCTCGACGCGGCGATTGCCAAGTGGAGCGACGCTGAGGTTCAGAAGCTCGTCAAAGAACTCAGCCAACCATCCTTCAATCGCGCACAGGTCGGCTTCAACAACAACGTCAAATACAGCAGTCACGTTTATCACATCCAGACCGAGGATTCGGGCCTCAACAAGCCGCACGTCATCACGCATTTGTTCGCAGACGGCGGTCGCATCATCAAGAGCCACAAGCGCACGTACGCCACTGAAGTGAGCCGTCCGGACGTCGCCGCGTTCGTGCGCGCGCTGATGAAAGGCCAGCAGATGGAGATGATCGTCTCTCTGCGCGATGGCAAATTCGATCAGATCATCGAGGGCAAAGCGATCGGCGGCATGGAGACTCTCGTCGCGCCACCGAATGTCGAGCTGAAGAAACTCGCGAAGAAGGGCGACCCGCCTCCCCCTCAACCCGAGCCGCCCCCGCCGGCGAAGAAGCCCACACCGAGCGTGGTTGATTTCGGCGATGCGCTCCAACCGATCGACTCGTCTCCGCCGCCGCTTCCCAATCAGCCCATCTCGCTCGTGCGCCCTCCCGAGCCGGAGGCCGTGCCGCTCGTGCGACCGCCTCGCGTGCGCTTTCGGATTCACGTGCTTCGTAGTTTGGTGGGCGGACCCGACATCTATGAACCCAGAGGCGACGAGATCGTCTTGGGCAGCACCGGCGGCATCTCGTTGCCTGGCGAAAAGTTCTGTCATCCGAGCGAGGCTGTTCTTCAATGGAAGAACGACAAGCTCTGGCTCGAAGACATCGATGGCGGAAACGGCGTCTTTTGGCGGGTTCGCACCCCCGTCGAGCTTGAGCCGGGTGACGAGTTCATCATCGGCGATCAGCTTCTGCGCATCGAAAAAAACCCAAGCGCAGACGACGGACCCGATCCCGATCCGACATATTTCTATTCGTCGCCAAAGTGGCCGTCGTCGTTTCGCGTCGTGCAAATTTTCGAGGGCGGCGCGCCTGGTGCCACAGTCGTCGCACGCGGCACCACACTCACGATCGGGTCGTCGGTTGGTGATCTCGTGTTCGCCGATGATCCGCTGGTCAGCGAGCAACACTGCTTCGTCGAGGAGCAGGCGGGATCGATCGTCGTCACCGATCTGCAATCGCGCACGGGAGTATTCGTCCGGGTGAAGGGTGCGCAGCAGATTGATCACGGCGATCAACTGGTGGTGGGACGGACTCGCCTCGCGGTTGATCTCTCGCCCTCTGGTCGCGGCTGAGAGCCCGCTAGTCGTCGTCGACGGGCGGCGCTTTGTATTTCTTTTTGGAGCAACCCTTCTGCATCGCATAGCCGAGTGGTGGCAGCATGAGCGTGCGGCCGAGGTCGATGCCGATGCCTGCGGCCCATGAGGGTGCGGCGGCCCCTGCAAAGAAGTCATCGCGTAGCGAAGACCACAAAAATAGGCCGCTACCGACGTACGTGTACAATGCACCTTTCTCGCATTCGATGGCTTCGCTGATGTCGAGATAGAGCGGATACACCTCGGTCGTGAGCGCCATGCCGAAGCCGATGACTCGTATGGTGTCGTCCGGCGCATCGAAAATGATTCCGGCCGTGCCACTGGTCACGACCAACGGGCCGCCCTTTTCGGAGCGAAACGAAAGACCTGCTCCAAGATCGAGTGACGTGAACCCTCGCAGCGGTGCGTTGGGTCCTGCTTCGCGTAGCGGCGGCACACCTACGAACGTCAGACCATACATCCCCTCGAGACCCATCCACGGCGTCAGGCGCAAGAAGCGCACTTGCAGCTGATACGAACCGGTGACTTCGGACGACTTGAAGGGTCCCGACCAGCCGATACCGAGACGCAGCGGACCGCGAAAATCCAGCTTGTCGTCCGCGCGAAGATTCGCCGCGAGAGTCATCAGCATCGGCAGGCCGATGACCATCACGAGCGGGCGCATCCGCATCATCTACGATGGGACTCGTCGAGCTTCTTCCTTATTTGCGCAACACAGCCGAAAGCTCCGCGTAATCGCCGTCGACGAGCGCGCCCTCCACGAAACACTTCACCGCGCCGTCTTGTGCGATGAGCGCGTGCTCGGGCAACGTGGGAGCGGGTTTCATCTTGAGGCTCGCGAGAAAGCCTTCGCGCGGCGGACCATCTGCGAGCCACAACGAACTTTTGATCTTCGCGTCTTGTGTGAAAAACGCTTGCAGCTGGCGCAGGTCATCGTCGAGCGAGACATGAACGAGCTGCACATCAACACCGTCTTTGCCAAGCCGCGAGGCAAAGCTCTCAATGCGCGGCTGCTCCTCTTTGCAGGGCCCACACCAGCTCGCAAAAAAATCAACCCAAGTAATCTTGGCCGCCTTGAGATCAATCTTCCCGTCGCTCTTACTCCCCTGCGCATCCACCCGAACCGGCGCAGTCTTGGAGAGCGCCCGCCCCGTCACCGCCGAACACAAAACCCGAGGCGCCACCAAAGCCGCCGAATGCGCCGGCGCAGAAGCGCTCACCACAACCGTCGCACTAGTCGTGACCTGCTCACTCCGCGACGTCTTACCCCCAGACGCCGGATCATCACACCCACCCGCAACCCCCCCAATCCCCAAAACCCCCAAAGCGAAGCGCAGTAGCACTGCCACGGCAGTAAGCGAGTTTGGGCCTATTCGGCGGGCACCGCCCGGA
>JAYVXK010001092.1:0-3388 GCA_043785265.1 Myxococcales bacterium
GGACCGCAGGTGCCGTCGTCCTTCGCGGACGTCTTCACCGATGCCGCGCAGGCTTGGCAGATGCCCGTGCAAGCCGTGTCGCAGCAAGTACCGTCGACGCAGAAGCCGCTGCCGCAGTCGGAGGGCTTCGCGCAAGGCGTCCCAATCGAAAGCGCCTGGTTGAAGACGTAAGCCGAGCCTTGGGCGGAGTTCTTCCCGAAAGACCCCACGAGCGCGATGCCGCTAGAAATGGCCACCGACCCGCCGAAGGAGTCGTTACCGGCGCCGTTGCTTGCGGTGAGCTTCTGCAGCTGGGACCAGGTGGTTCCACTTTGCAAAAAGACATACGTCTGCCCTTGCACGTAGTTGGTACCGACGGTCTTGTCGGGGGCACCAACGACCGCAGTGCCGCTGGAGACGGCCACCGAAATGCCAAAGTGATCGCCCGTGGCAGCGTCGTTGGCAGTGAGTTTCTGCTGCTCGGACCAGGTGGTTCCGTTTTGCACGAAGACGTATGCCTGGCCTTGGGCGTTATTGAGGATGTTCTTGTAGGGAGCCCCGACGACGGCGGTGCCGCCGGAAACGGCAACCGAAGCACCGAACGAGTCGCCTTGAGCACCGTTGCTGGAGGTGAGAATTTGCTGCTGCGTCCATGTGGTGCCGCTTTGCACGTAGACGTATGCCGCGCCCTGATACGAGTTGGTGCCGACAGTCTTGTTTGGGGACCCGACGACTGCAGTGCCGCCGGAAAGAGCCACCGAAGAGCCGAACTCGTTGGATGAAGTGCCGTCGCTGGCGATGAGCTTCTGCTGTTCGGACCAGGTGGTTCCGCTTTGCACGAAGACGTAAGCGCCCCCTTGGTTGTAGTTGGCACCGACCGTCTTGTAGCGCGCCCCCACGACCACAATGCTGCCAGAAACCGCCACCGAGCTACCAAAGAGATGGTTCATCCCGCCATCGCTGGCGGTCAGTTCTTGCTGCTGGGTCCAGGTGGTTCCGCTTTGCACGAAGACGTACGCCGCTCCTTGGCCAGTGGTGGAGCCGACCGTCTTTTGATTGGCCCCGATGACCGCTGTGCCACCGGAAACGGCCACCGAACAGCCGAAGTAGTCGTTGGTCGCACCGTCGCTGGCAGTGAGCTTTTGCTGCTGGGTCCAAGTCGTACCGCTTTGCACGAAGACATAAGCCGCGCCTTGGCCATTGTTCTTGGAGCGAGCCCCAACGACCGCAGTGCCGCCAGAAACGGCCACCGAGGCACCGAAGAAGTCGCTTCCCGCACCGTCGCTCGCGGCGACTTCTTGCTGCTGAATCCAAACGAATGGGTCGATCTCCACTGGGAAGGTCGCACCGCGTGTGTCGACATGAATCGCGACGCTTCCACCGCTCGCGCTCATGGTGATTTCGAGAGACCTTCCCTTGGCATCGCGCGCCCACGCATCCGTGTAATGGGCCCTATTTTGGCCAAATTCGTCGCGCAGATCGATTCCGCTCTTCCCATCGGCGGCGGCGAGACCTGTAACTTCCACTCGCAATTCGAGTGCTCCCGTGGCGCAGGGATTCTCGTGAAGTGTCCAGCCTTGTTCCAACCCGAGAGCGCCCTGGGTGTACCACTCGGTGAAGTGTTGGTCGCCCACGCGCTTGTCGGTCTGCAGGTGGTTCTTGTCGCTGACAGGTGCCCCTTGATGCGTGACGTAGCCTATCGATCCCCGACATCCGAGGGCCGCGGTGTGTAGCGTCGCGCTCCAGGGTTCACCAGCTCGCGATAGCGTGAGCGCATCCGCAGTCACGCTCGCTCGCATGTGCGTCTCTGGATGGACAACTTCCATCGCGTTTGCGGTCCGATGAAATGCATAGGCTGGGTCTGTCGCGCTTTCTGCTTGTCTCGCAGAAACATAGGCCGCGCGTACTTGTTGCTCAGCACTCGGCGCATAGGAAGGTACAGCCGTGCTCGCGTCGAGGCCCTCCGTGTTGCTCGTGTCTCGCGCACCGCAACTCGCGACCATCAAGACGAGTCCAGCGCAGGTGCCCAACCATACAGACAATCGCGTCATCAGATTTTCCTCTTCCTGCGCGACCTGCGCCGCAGTCTTGTGATCACCAGAGTGGTCCCCGCCGTCAGCAAGATACCTGTAACATCAGCCATCGTTCCACTTCCGCTGCTCGTCGAGCATCCGCCCGAGTTGCTCGTGGCGGGCGCAACGCAGTTGTGAGAAGGATCGCACGCGGCGGGTGCAACACAGTCATCGACCGAATTGCAGGTCGACTTGCACGTCCCGCTCGTGTCGCATTGATAGGGAGCGCACGTGACGACCTTCCCATCGGCGCCGTGCGACTCGTTGTTGACGCAACTGGCCCCAGCGACGCATTGACCCGCCTGGCAAGCGTAGTTCGTGTTGCAGTCGCTCTTGGTGGTGCACGAAGTCTTGCATTGTGTCGCGTCGCAAACATAGTTGCCGCACGTCTTCGGACCGCCCACTACACACTGGTTGTTGGCGTCGCAGGTGCTGTCGGTCTCCTGGTTGGCCGAGCAGACCGCGGTGCACAGAGTGCCAAGAGGAGGATGGAGGCGGCATGCACTTGCGCCGTCGCAGAGACCATCGCGTCCGCACGTCGCGGGAGCGTCGGCAGGGCAGGGGTCTTTGTGAGGGTTGGTGCCGGTGAGGGCAGGGCCACACGTGCCGTCGTCTTTGCCGGAGGGTTTCAGCGCGGCTGCGCACGCTTGGCAGACGCCATTGCAAGCAGTGTCGCAGCAAGTGCCGTCGACGCAGAAGCCGCTGCCGCAGTCGGTGGGCTTCAGGCACGGTGTGCCATTCGCGGGCCCTACGGTGAACTCATAGACCGCGCCTTGGTTGGTGTTGGCCCCGACGGTCTTCCCATAGGCACCGAGCACCAGTGTGTTGCCGGACGCGGCCACCGAAGCGCCGAAGTAGTCGTTGAGCGCGCCGTCGCTCGCAGTGATCACAGGTAGCTGGGCCCAGTTGGTCCCGCTCTGCACGAAGACATACGCCGTACCCTGACCGTTGTTGGCACCGACCATCTTCTTGTAGGCGCCCACGACTGCAGTGCCTTTGGAGACTCCCACCGAAGCGCCGAAGTAGTCGGATGCGGCGCCATCACTGGCAGTGAGTTTTTGTTGTTCGGCCCAGGTCGTCCCGCTTCGCACGAAGACGTACGCCGCGCCCTGAAAGGCGTTTGCGCCGGCTGCTTTGTTGCTCGCCCCAACGACCGCAGTGCCCCCAGAAACAGCCACCGAAGAGCCGAAGTTGTCGTAGGCCGCGCCGTCACTCGCGGTGAGTTTTTGTTGCTCGGTCCACACTGTTCCGCTTTGCACGAAGACATACGTCGCGCCTTGTTTCGTTGCGGAGTTGACGGTCTTGTTGTAGGCACCGACGACCGCCGTGCTGCCAGA
>JAYVXK010001093.1:0-3383 GCA_043785265.1 Myxococcales bacterium
GTGATGGCCTGACGAATCCACCACGTCGCGTACGTGCTGAACTTGTAGCCGCGCTTGTACTCGAACTTGTCGACGGCCTTCATGAGACCGATGTTGCCCTCTTGGATGAGATCCAAGAACTGCAAACCGCGGTTTGTGTACTTCTTCGCGATCGACACGACGAGGCGCAAATTGGCCTCTACGAGCTCTGCTTTTGCCTTCTCGGCCACTCGCTCGCCTTCGCGAATTTCGAGGTAAGTCTGGCGCAGAGCTTTGATGTCGAGCTGAAGTTCCTCTTCGACCTTTTTGAGGTTCTTCGCGGCAGCGCTGACGTTGGCGAGCACTTCTTCGCTCGTGACGCTGTGCTTGCGCTTGAAGCGACGCTCGGCGAGCACATCGCCCTTGGCCGTTCGCGCTTCTTTGCGGAGGATCTCGATGTCGACACCGGCCATGCGCGCGACGTCGGTTGCGCCGCTCTCTGCGCGCTCGATCTTTTGGATCAAGCCGCGGAGTTTGGCGACGACGCGGTCGATGGTCTTCTTGTTGAGACGCATCTCTTCGAGCGTCTCGACCATCTTCGTGCGATTGGTCTCGATCTCGGCCTCGATGCCCTTCTTGCGACTCACGGCGCAAGTCTCGAGCTGCTCGCGCAGATCGCTGGTCACCTTGTCGAGGTGCTTGACCTTGTCGATCAGGCGCAAAATGCGGCGATCGGCCTCTTCTTCGTCGAACTCGCGATCTTCTTCTTCTGCGTCGCGGATGATCTCTTTGACGCGAATCTTGTGCTTGCGGAGCTTGTCGCCGAGATCGATGATCTCGCGCACGGCCACCGGTGAGTTGAGGATGGCGCCGAGGATCTGGTGCTCACCCTGCTCGATGCGCTTGGCGATTTCGACCTCGCCCTCGCGCGTGAGCAAGCTGACGCTGCCCATCTTGCGGAGGTACATGCGAACCGGATCGTTCGACTTCGAGTAGTAGCCCGAGTCTTCGTCGTCCTTGGTTTCGCGAGCGGGGACTTGCTTGTTCTTGTCGACCGCTTCTTCTTCGACGATGCGCTTGGGCGCGATCTTGACCTGCGTGGCCGCGTCGACGATTTCGATATCTTCGTCGCCGAGGACGCCGAGCGCGTCGTCCATTTGATCGGCGACGACGTCTGCCGGCATGGACTCGCTCACTTCGTCATAGGTCAAGAAGCCTTTGCCCTTGCCCTGCTCGGCGAGATCGTCACTGGCGCCCGCGCGGGCCCCGTTTCTCGCGGAGGTTTTTGCAGACTTTTCGTCGCTCCCGCGACGTCCAGACTTGCCGTTGTGCCCTGCATCCCCATTCCGGTCGCGGTTCTTCGTCGCCATCGTCTTAATGCCTACCTCGAAAATGGAAATCTTGATTTCCGTGCGACGCCTCTATGGTTCTTTGGCGTCGCTGCCATCGTCATTGCTTTCGTGTTCTGCAGAGACAGGGACAGAACGAACACCATGAGCGGAGGAGAATTGCTCCGTGAGCTCACGACCCTTCTGAACTTGCGTCTCCCAATCTTCTTCGTTTCGCAGACTCTCCTTCGCTTCGTGCAGAGCGAGCTTACGAAGCGCCGAGGCGCCTCTTTGGATCACGTCTTTGGCCTCTTCTGCCGTTTCAAACTTGGGCGCGGCGAGGCGCTGAGCCGCGAATGAATGGATCGCGGGAGGCATTTGCGCAAGAAAAGCGTCGTTGTCCAGTCTTTTTTCCGCTCCCTCGGAGCCTTCGGACCATCTTCGCGATTGCGCGAGCGCCGCCACGATCCGTGCCGATTCTCCAACCAGCATGCTGACTGCGTCTGTCACCTCTTCTAGATCGAGAAGTTCGGGGAAATCGATGAGCGCGCCAACGATCTCACGTCGAGCTGCGGAGCCCGGCAGTTGAACCGCGATGCGCGCGTGTTTGGGGTGGGTCGGCTCTGGAGGACGCTTGGCTTGTTCGACCGCAAGAGCCTTCCTTAGTCGACTCTCGAGGTGTCGCAAAATATCTGGCGACTGCTCGCCGCGCGAATTGTCCTCGCGGCGCACGAGGCCCAAGCGCCCTAGCAAACGATCGGCGTGCGACTTGGCGAGACTGCGCGCCAATGGGTCATCCTCTTCTGCGACGAGGCGGGTCGCGCGCTCCACACGCTGCACTTGCGTTTGGAGATCTTGAGCGCCGAACGTCTCGTCGAACAAATCGTCGAGCAAGAACTCCAGCATGCCACGCGCGCCAGCGATCGCGTCTTTGATCGCTGCTGGGCCTTCGACACGGACGAGCTCGTCAGGGTCTTTTCCGTTCGGAGCCACGGCCGCGCGCGCAAACAATCCTGCGGAGCGACACGCCTCACGAGACGCTCGCGTGGCCTTTTTTCCGGCTGAATCGGAGTCGAAGAACACGACCACGTTGCCTGCATAACGCCGTATCAGCTTGGCTTGCTCTGGAGTGAACGCGGTGCCGAGCGGCGCGACCACGTTCTCGATTCCCCGCGCATGAAGACTCACCACATCGAAGTTGCCCTCGACGAGCACGACCTGATCCGCGTGACGAATCGCGTGTCGCGCTTGGTAGATGCCAAAGAGCATCTGCCCTTTCGTGTAGACGGTGCTCTCCGGTGAATTGATGTATTTTGCAGGCTTCTGATCAGGCTTGTCGTCTCCTGGTAACGGCTCGAGCGCGCGACCGCTGAACGCGACGACGCGCCCCTGCGGATCGGTCACGGCGAACATGAGTCGATGACGAAAACGATCGTAGTGCCCCGCGCCAGTCTGTTTGGGCACGAGCAGTCCCACCTGCTCGGCGATGCTGGGACTGATGCCTTGAGTCTTCAAGTGATTGGCCAGGCCATCCCATCCACCGGGCGCATATCCGATGCGAAACGCTTGGAGCACGTCGTCGATCTTGGCTTCCTCGGCGGTCGGTTCTCGTTCCCTCGTCCACGATGGCAAGAGCCCTCGCTGCTCCAGTTCGTGCAGCGCGTAGCCGCGATCGGGGTGCTCGCGAAGCTGCCGCTCGTAGAACGCCGCTGCCACAGAGAGCGCGCCGTAGAGGTCGTCTTTGTGCTTCTTCGCGCGGTCGACTTCTTCGCGCGGTCGATTCTCTTCTTCGATCACAATCCCGCAGCGTTCAGCCAGAACACGCACTGCATCGGGAAACGAGTAGCTGTCGTGCTTCATCAAAAAATCGATCGCGCTGCCGCTCTCTTTGCATCCGAAGCAATGAAAGAACCCGCGATCAGGATTGACGTGAAAGCTCGCCGTCTTCTCCTTGTGAAACGGACACAGCCCCAACCACGAACGCCCGCGCTTTTTTAGTGAGGGCACGCTCTCTTGGATGACCGCCACGATGTTGGTTCGGTCACGAACGAGGGCGATGGTCTCGGGAGGGATCAAGGCAGTGGGCTATCGCTCGCA
>JAYVXK010001094.1:0-3375 GCA_043785265.1 Myxococcales bacterium
CCTCCTCGATATGCCCAACGGGTTTGATGTCAGGCTTCAGCGGTCAACAATGCGGCAGAGCGAAACTACAAAAATCGGCGTGTTTCAGGCGCGCCGTGAATCTTTTAGAAGCGAACCACTCGCGGCCAAACTACTGGCGGACCGAGCATCGCTGTGCGCGTGGTCAAAAGCGCGAGCGAGACTAAACGAACGCGGAGAGTAGACGCAAGCATCATAGAGTGAGCGAGCGCCGAAGTTGGAGCGAGTCGTTAGTGTGGTGCAGAGAGTGGTGCAGAGAGACGTGCGCTTCGCCGTTGGCCGAACTCGCGTTCGCCGAGCAGTGCGCATTGCAGTGGGTCGAACGAAAGGAGACGGCAAGCGCGGTGAGGATGCCGGTTCAGACATGCCGGCGTCAATAGACTTTGGGTGATTTTGATCTCAAAAACGCAATTGGCGCACGGACAAAAAGTTACAGTTCCTGGGTGGTTATATAACTTTCCGTTATTTGTAAACTCTCTTGAGAACGAGATCGCGTGGCGTGCCTCCGAAAAATTTCGGCGGTCTTCCCCCAGCTACGCCGATGGATTGCGCGCTGATGCCAGACAATCATCCGGAAGTGTTGGGGAGACGTTGACTTCGCAGATCGCCAAGCGGTATCGTCTCTCGCTATCTCGTGCGCCAAGCATCCCGAACGATTCGTTTGCGATTGCGGTTTCGTCGGCCACGCGAAGTAACTGGTTCAAGTGTTTGCCCATCAGCGCCCACGCGTCTCTGCTGATGAGTGGTCTGGTATGTTGAGAATTCGAAAGGAGCGTCGGGGATGTTCGTTGTCCTTCTGAGTGGTGCGCCTGCAGCAAGCGGTGGTGGTGGCGGAAGCGCCCTAATGGAAACGTTCCGGGAAAATCCCTGGTTCCTCCTCATCAACCTTGGTGTCAGCGCTATCGTGCTTGCGTTCGTCATTGAACGCGCCGCGTTCCAGTTGTCCAAGTATCGCGTCAACTCGAAAGAGTTCTTCGCGCAGGTCAAAAAGCTGGTCACCGCGGGCAACATCGACCGCGCCATCAAGCTCTGCGACGCGGGTGATTATCCCACGCTGCAGCTCGTGAAGGCCGGCCTCACGCACGCCAACAAAGGTCCTGACGAGATCGACGCCGCCATGAGCGAGAAGATCGGCGAGCTCAAGCCCGCGGTCGAAAAGCGCGTCGGCTCGCTCTGGTCTCTCGCGAACATTGCCACCCTCGTCGGTCTGCTCGGCACGGTGTTCGGTTTGATCCACACCTTCGGCGCTGTCGCTGCACCCGGTCTCTCGGCGGCAGACAAACAGCGCATCCTCGCCAACGGCATCGCAGAAGCCATGTACAACACCGCGTTCGGTCTTGGCATCGCGGTGACCTGCATGGTCGCGCACCTCATTCTTCACCAGCGCGCGAAGAACATCTTGCACGACCTCGATGCAACGATGGAGCGTGTGTTCAACCTGCTGACCATCCAAGCGCGACCCGGCGGTTACTGAGTTCGTTAGCACATGGCCGCACAACCTGAAAAGCTGAGCGCTGCGCAGCGGAGCAAAGTTCGCAAGCTGTCGACGCCCAAAGAATTGGCGCCTGACGAAGAAGGCGGCGAGCTCAACATCGTTCCGTTTCTCGACATCATCATGAACGTGCTGATGTTCGTGCTCGCGACCGTGAGTGTCACCTTCACGGCCACGATCGACACCCTGCCGCCAAAAGCTGGCGGCAGCGGTGCGAAGGCGCCCACTGTACCCACTCTCGGTCTGACGATCTTGATCGTGCCCGATGGGTTCAGCATGAAGGCGAAGGGCGGCAACGTTTCCCCAGGCTGCGACTCGCTTGGTGGTGGACTCGCAGTTGGTAAATCAGGCGCGGACTACGACTATGCAGCCCTGACCCGATGCGTGGCAAAACTCAAAGGCTCAGCGGATGCGTTTGCAGAAGAGACCAACGTCACCATCAGCGCAAACCCCAACATCCCTTATTACGCGGTCATCGCGACCATCGATGCCGTTCGCAAGACGGATGATGGCAAAGAGCTATTCCCCGACGTGAACTTCGGTCTCGCGAAGTAGGAGACGACTCGTGCAAGGACCTCCGGGAAATTTCGGACCGACCGCGCCCATACCGGGTGCGCCCCCCACAGGTGGACCCGCGCCAGCGCGGCAAAAATCTGCCTCGATGTCGACCTACAAGCGCATCCTCCGCAAAGAGATCCGCAAGAAGGCTGGCGAGCACGAGGCCAACTTCCTCAACATCACGGCCATGATGGACATGATGACCATCATTCTCGTGTTCTTGCTCAAGAGCATGGCCGCTTCGAGCGCGTCCATTCCGCAGAACTCCGACCTCACGATGCCGAAGAGCATCCTGACGACAGAAGCCTCCCAAGAAGGCGTCGCGGTGCTCATCTCCAAAACTCACATCGTCATCGACGATCAACCGGTCGTGGATGTGCCTCAAGACGCGACTCACGGCGTCGAAGCCAAGTTCAAGCGCGGCGGCCCCAACGATCTCTACATCACCAAGCTCGGCCAGGTAGCCAAAGACTGGCGTGAGCGTGACCGTCAGATTCGTCTCGCAACAGGCAGAGACGCGAGTGGCAGCGAGGCGATCATCATCGCTGACAAAGACACTCCCTATCGCTTGCTCGTAGAAGTGCTCTTCACTCTGGGCCAGACCGAATTCAACAAGTACCACTTGATGGTTTTGCAAGGCGTGAAGAAGTAATCGCGCTGCTCGAGCACCTGTGCTGGATATCGCGCTCGCACTCGTAGCCAATGCGCTCGTTGCGGGCGCGATTGCGTTTGTGGCCAACAAAGAAGGGCTGCGCGCTGAGAAGCGTCCTTGGGCCGCGACTCTGATCAGCGCGACGGTGCGCGCCACGATCGTGGCCGCTGTATTGTTCGCTCTGGGATGGGCGTTCCGCGGCAGCTCGCCGTTCGACCGCGCGTCGATCGCACCAAGCGCGTGGGTTGCAGGAGCGTGTGTCGTTGGTGGCCTCGCGAGCGGACTATCGGACGCGGCACGTGCACGTCTTGGATTTGCCAACGCACACGAAGGACCTCTGGCTTTGCTACGCGCAGAGACCGCAACATCGCTGTTCGCGTCGCTCGTGGTGACCGTGTTGCTCACCGCTTTCGTGGCGGCGGCGAGTGCTGCGTTTGGCGTCTTCGCCAAGACCGATCTTGCCCCGTCCGTGCCTCTGGCTGCGCTCGGCTTCGCGGTCGGAGTGTGTGTCGGATCGCCTATGCTCGCCGACGCAGAAGCAGGAGATCGACTCGCAGAAACGGCTGTCGAGACTGTCGCAGCGATGGTCGTCATGGGCGTCGTGTGGGAGGCGAACGCAGAGCGTTTTCGTCGCGGACCTGTTGTCGCGAGCGCG
>JAYVXK010001095.1:0-10856 GCA_043785265.1 Myxococcales bacterium
GCGCGACTCGAGGACAAGCTCCGCCTCGACGGAATCAAGTGGGACAGCTTCACGCTCAAGCCAAACCTCGAGAACATGTTGCGCCTGCGTTTTAGGGCGTTGCGCGATCAGCTCGGATACAAACTGCCAGCGCTCTTGCGCGCACGCTCACTGGCCACACCACCTTCTCCCGACGATCCCGGCATACGCAAAGAGACTCTCTTCGGTGACGACGCTGAAGCAGACGCCTTCGTGTATTCACTCTACGCAGACGTGATTCGCGGCGCGGTTGACGAGCCGACGCTCATGGAGATTTGCGTTCGCGGTCGGATGTATCCAGACGTGCAAGAAGAGGTGATGGACTTCGCGCGGTCGATCGAACGCGGCGACATCGTCGAACGGATCTTGATTCACCTCGAGCGCCAATCGCCGCCGGACGACTTCGACGTTTACGGCGCGCGCATCGTGCCGTTTTACAATTATCTGCAAGCAGCGTTCGTCCTCTTCGAAGACGGTCGCGTTCCGGCGGAGGCGGTGTTGCGCGTGGCGGTCGAGCTCGTCGTCATGCATCGCTTCGACGGTGAGTCGCTCGCACGGAGCTATCTCGAGCTCGGCAGGCGTGGTCACCTTCGCGGCACACGCGTGGACGAACTCAAGGCGGCGCTCGACCAATGGACCACACAAGAAAAAGCCCCCGCAGAGCTTGAATTGCGCCAGATGGTCGCACTGCTGCCTGACCACGCAGAGGTCGCGCGCGGCAGTTTGTTACCGCCGCCTGACGTCCCTGACTACAAGTCGATGGTCGAAAAACACAACTCGCGCAAGTGAGTTCAGGTCCAGTGGCCGGCACGTAGCGCTGCGGAGTCGATCACTTTCACGCGAGGGCCGAGCGCTTCCCGAAAGCTGTCTTCGTCTTCGTCGTCCATGATGGCGTCGCCAAAACCTGCGGCGATTTCCATTGCGGTCGAGAGGATGCGCAAGAACTGAGCGAAGCTCGACGCAGCGAGTGTCGGCGTCCAGCGCTCCTGTCCAATCATCGCCGTGTAGACGGGGCAATCACCCTCTGGATCGAGTTTGGAGACATCGAGGAAGTAGGGATCGCCGAGCAACGAACTCTCTCCGATGACCACCCATACGGGCTTCCAATCGGCAGGCACGCTCGTGCCACCCTCAGGAGGCTTGGTGCCTACCGATTGCGCGATGACGAGTTGCTCGGCCGAAATGAGCCGAATCCGTTCGACTGGCGTTTGCGTCTCGACGTTTTCTGGATTGGCCGCCGCGAGGAAGCCCCGAAAACGCGGAGGGATCTTGAGCTGTTTTTTCAGGCTCTCAATCAGCTCTGGTTTGGCTTTGCCGAACGTCGCGGCAATCTTACGACGCTCGAAGACTTGTTTGAGGCTGCTTACTGCGTCCGCCAGATCGCTGTCCACGTGGCCCTCTTCCGAACCCAGTCTTGCCCCGTGTGGGCTCGTCGCCCGACCGGGCGCGCGAGTCTACACGGTCTCGGGAGAGCGACAACCCTCTACTTGACGCAGTGGTTGTTGTCGCAGTTTGGCGCGGCCGACGGACATTGCTTGTTGTCGATGCACTCCACGCAAGCGGCGGCATCCAAGCAATACGGTGTCGGAATCTTGCAGTCCGTGTCTTTGGCGCAGACTGAGCATTTGTGACCCGCGCAGATTGGGGCGGCCAGGCCGCAATCAGTATTGACCAGGCACTGGACGCACTCGGAGTTGGGCACGTCGCACATGGGCGCGCTCGTCGGACACTGAGTGTTGCTCGTGCAACCCGCGCGGCAGCGCATCTCTTGGACATCGCAAATCGGAGTCGTTCCGCCGCAATTCGCGTTGGATGTACATTGCACACATTGCCCCTTGGCCGTGCACTTGGGTGCGCTGGCGCCGCAGTCTTGACTCGTGATGCATTGCACGCAGAGCTGACTGCTGTTGCAGAGAGGACGTTGCGCGGGGCAGTCTTTGTTCGTGGTGCACTCGGAACAAACGCCTGTTTGAACGTTGCAAAGCGGCGCCTGTTTGGGACAACTCTGGTTGGTCGTGCACGCCGCGTGACATTGATGATCCCCAGGCCAACAAGCCGGACTCGCAGCACCACAATCCGCGTTCGATCGGCAACCTGAGCATGCTCCAACGACACAAAATTTGTTAGCACCGCCGCATTGCGTATCGGTCAGGCAATCGACGCACCCCAGATTCGGATCGCATTGCTGGTTCGGACACGCGCTGGCATTCGAGCAGAGACCTCCCGGGGGGATATTCACGTTGGTTCCGCTGCTTCCACCACAAGCGATCACCACACCAACGACCGCCAAACCGCTCAACCAGGACGCGCGAAACGATGTCATGAGTATCCTCCAAGCAAGGTGTCTCGAAGGTTGGTACCGACAGCACGCGTCAGCGAGGCATCAATTCGAACCCCCATCGACTTTGGCTCGCGTCGCCATGGTGCTCTCGAGTGCGGGGAGGTCACACACGACGTGAGTCGAGACAACGCCTGCGGTCGAGGTTCCGCCGATCATGCGAAGAGGTTCGATGAGCTGAGTCATTGCAGCCATCACCGTGGGGACTGGCACGACGCGTTTGTCGTCCGATCCGACGATGACCGTTGGCGCCACGAGTGAGACATCATTGCTGGGGAACGCGAGGTCGATTCTCATGTCCACCCGTCCCACGACGAAGCTTTGTGCTTCCGCGGTGAGCAGCGGTTGACATAGTGCTTTGCTGCCCACGCCTCCATCTGGGCCAAGCACAGCGCGCGTCCACGCGCCGACATCCACGACATAGCCGGTGCGGTCCGAGTGCACGATTCGCACACATCGGTCTGCGACCTCGTCGAGGACTTCGCCCGCTTCGCATCCTGCCGGCGCTCCACATGCAGCTGCCGACCCACGCGCGTAGCGAGAGCCTCTCGCGCAAACATCACCTGGAGAGACGCAAAATGGTGTGCCGCGCGCGATGACCAGGGCTCGTCCATCCGAGTGACAGCGTGCATGCTCATCCTCCTCCAGTTTGATGCGACTTGCTGAGTCGATCGCTGCTTGTGGCATGCACGCCCCTGATTCGAGGTCGAGTGCTTGATCCGTCGCGCATGTCGTCGTCTCGCAGGCGCCGTTGACGAAGCGTGCGGCGAGGCCACAGAATTTCGCGCCCGTCTCTTGGCCCACACACGCACCAAGCAACGGCGACAACCCCGAAGAGCACACGCATCGCGCCGACGCGCTGGGGGAAGAACCAAGCGGACACGCGAGCTCCGTACACGCCCCGCTCACGATCGTCACATGCCCCGCGTCCACGCCGCGATCGACATACGCGCACGGAGGCGTGCTCTTTGGGCAGCCGCAGATTGCCCACGCGACGCATGCACCCGCGACCATGAGCGCACGGCGATTCACGCGCCGGACGCTAGCACGGTGCGGCATGCTCGAACGAGAGTGAGAGTGCGGAACGAACTGGCTGCCCCACCGCCTTTCGGCTGCGCTGTAGCAGCGCTATGGAGGCGACATGCTCAGCATCCACATCGACGGAACAGAGGACTTCGCTCGTGCACTTGATCGCATCGCTCGGCGCGGTGAAACGGATCATGCGCGCGTCGAGCCCGTGGTCCGCGAGATTCTCCAAGCCGTGGCGAGCGAGGGCGACCAAGCGGTTTTGCAGTACACGGAGCGCTTCGACAAGCGCCGCCCTGACCCACTCGTGCGTAGAGACTTTCCACGCGAGGAGGCCCTCGCGAAGTTGCCGGAAGATGCACGAACAGGGCTAGAACTAGCCGCCGCACGCATCCGAGCGTTTCACGAGCGACAAAGAGATTCTGGATATCGCTACACGCAAGACGGCATCACTCTTGGTGTTCGTGTTCGTCCGCTTGCGCGCGTCGGCGTGTATGCGCCAGGAGGCAAAGCTCGTTATCCCTCGAGTGTGCTGATGGCCGCCATTCCTGCACAAGTGGCCGGCGTGCGCGACATTTTGCTCGCAACACCCTTGGCAGGCGATGCGTCTGATGACGTTCTTTTCGCCGCGGCGCACTTGGCGGGTGTCACCGCCATCCTCGACGCGGGGGGCGCGCAAGCGATCGCAGCCATGGCCTATGGCACCTCGAGTGTTGCACGTGTCGACAAGATCGTCGGACCGGGCAACGCCTACGTAGCATGCGCCAAAAGGCTTGTTTTTGGCCTCGTCGACATCGATGGCATCGCTGGACCCAGCGAAATTCTGGTCGTCGCCGATGACGAAGCCGATCCGCGGTGGGTCGCCGCAGACTTGCTGTCGCAGGCGGAGCACGACGAAGCCGCCTATCCGATGTTGCTCTGCAGCTCAGCGTCGATGGCGCATGCAGTGTCTACCGAAGTAAACGACCAACTCGAGCGGTTGCCTCGTCAAGCGGTCGCACGAGCGGCCATCCAAACCAACGGTCTGGCATTGGTCGTTCAGAGTCGCGCACGTCTAGCCGAGGTGGCCAACATCATCGCGGCCGAGCATTTGAGCTTGCAGGTGCGAGAACCAGAGACACTGCTGGAAGGGATCGATGCTGCGGGGGCTGCTTTTCTCGGTGCCTTGACGCCCGAAGCAGTCGGTGACTATGTCGCTGGACCCTCTCACGTCCTTCCAACTGGCGGCACGGTTCGATTTGGGTCGCCACTGGGCGTTTACGATTTTTACGCGCGCACCTCGATCATTGGGTATTCCTTCGATGCGCTTGCCCGCCACAAGCAGGCCGTCACCGCTCTGGCCCGACTCGAGGGTCTCGAAGGTCATGCTCGCGCGGTCGAGTTTCGGTTTCCTAAATGAGTCAGTGCAGGACGAAGTGCCTCAGTCACGAAACTAACGCAATGCTCTCTCGATGCTGTGCAAACGACGACGTGGTGTTTGGTAGATAATTGAAATAATTAGTATTTAGGTAATGGTTCGACGTTTGCTTTCAAACG
This sequence comes from Myxococcales bacterium, assembly GCA_043785265.1. Classification (GTDB taxonomy): domain Bacteria; phylum Myxococcota_A; class Polyangia; order Polyangiales; family Polyangiaceae; genus JANYHY01. Next base: position 4,919 of record JAYVXK010001095.1, read on the forward strand.
TCTGGTCATGCATCGGGCAGGGCTATTCCCTCTTTGTGCACGGTCGAGCTTTTAGCCGCCCAAGCGGCGGTTTTCTTGGTTGGACGCCACGTCTACGGTTAGCCGCAACGTGGTCAATTTTGAAGGAGGTCGGGATGCAACCGAAGTGGACAAGACGGCTCGCAATGGGAGCCATCGTTGGAGCGGTCGTTTGGGGTTCTGTCGGCTGTGCGCAAGAGCGCGACCCGATCAACCGAGTCCAACCGAATGCGCTGGATAAGGCGTTCTTCATCGGTGCAAACTTCACCGACACAAGCGACGACCCTGAGTTCTACATGCGAAACACCGTCGTCGATGTGCCTTATGGCGCAGCACAAGACGGCCTGTTCACCGCCACGTACGCGCAGCCTGTGAGCCGCGTTCGTTGGGAGATCCAGGAAAACTACTTGATCGCACGCCAGACGTACGAACACATCCAGAACAGCGACCACAACGGCACCAAGCGCACCAACAACGGCCAAGTCGTTGCGATGTTCGCCATCCAGGATCACTTCGACGTTCGTCGCGAATACAATCCGCAAACGGGCGAAGAACTCAACATCGTCGGCGAGAACAAGAGTGATCGCCCCTGGTATCAGCGCCAATACATGCGCATCGACTGGTCGCGCAACATGGTCACTGACGGCTACGAGGTCGACACGTTGTCGCAACTCGGAGTGTTTGGCGGCGTGAAATTCGATCCGATGTCGTATTACGACTCGAACCCGAACAGCCCCAATGCGCCGCTCATCCAGACGGACCAAGGCTACTTCGACGTCACCACCAAGGCCTTCGCGACACCGCAAGTCGTCGACACTCCCTTCGGCAGCTACCCCGCGTGCTTCCTTCGTGTCGGCGAGTACGGCGGCTCATACCCGTACGGCAACTGCAACCCGACTGAAGTCACACTGCGCCTCTCCTTCAAAAAGGTCGTCGACCACGACTTCGAGCCTTCCGACTGGAACGGCAACAAGATGGACGCGTTCGGTTGGTTCACGCAGGACCGCCTCGGCTACGAGCGCAACTACGGCATCGTCGACGAGCGTTGGCATCGCTTTGCAGCGAAGTACAATCTCTGGGAAAAGAGCCACATTCAGGGCTCGCAGTGCGGACTCGACTACTGGCGCGACGACAACGGCAACATCGCCAAGTACCGCGTCGACGGCGCTGGCGAGTTCGTTCGCGACGCCCAGGGGCTTCCGATTCCGGACGCCAAGGGTCAACCCTATGCCGGTACTCCTGTCGGCTCCGACATCCATCGCAAGGGCGCAGATGGCTACACCGAAGCGGAGTGCGCGTTCACCGATGCCGGTGGCGCTCTCACGCATCCAGGTGCGCGCTGCGACGAGTTCTCACACAAGTGCTCGTTGCCACTGCACGAGCGCAAAATCAAGACGATTCCCTGGTACTTCGGCCCAGACTCCCCGCCCGACCTTTTCCCCTCGACGCGCTTTGCGTTGAACTCTTGGAACGTCGCGGTCAATCGTGCAGCCCTCATCGGCATGAAAGCCGACGGAGACCGCGTAGGCTTTGACACCAGCAAAATCGGCGTAAAACTCGCCGACGGTAGCTACTCGCTCGACGAAGCAGACATGCTCGCTGACGCGAACACGCTGAACCCCACGGTCACGCAAGTCTTCGTGCTTTGCCACAACCCCGTCGTCGAAACAGACGACCTATCGTGCGGCAAACCCGGCCTTCTCGCGCGCTTGGGCGACATTCGCTACAACAGCGTCAACATCATCAACAACCCGCAGCAGCCTTCGCCGTGGGGAATCATGGTGGACGGCGACGACCCGCTCACTGGCGAAAAAGTCTCGACCAGCGTCAACGAGTGGGGCCACGTGCTCGACCTCGCATCGCAAGGGACCGAAGATCTTCTCCGTTGGATCAACGGCGAGATCAGCGATCAACAAATCTTGAGCGGCCAATATCTGCGCGACTGGGTAGGCACCAGCAAGCTCGGCACCGCAGGTCATCAGCCCGTCACGCTTTCGAGCAAAGAGATCGCGGAGCGACTCAACTCGATCGACACGACTCTTTCGACCTTCAACGGTCTCACGCCTGCAGATCAGAAGCTGCCGCGCGAAGTCCGCAACGAGATGGCCGCAAAGGGTTTGCAGAAGAACATGGGCCCGTCGCTCGACTCGACCTTCGAGGCACGTCGGCAGGCGCTCATCGGCACACAGTTCGAGACCAAGCTCGCGACGCCCAACAACTTGGCGCTCGCTGGCATGGACCCGTCGACTCCAGTCGCGGGTGATGACAAGACTCTTGCCAAGGTCTCGCTCTTGCGCGGCCAAAATCCAGAGCTTCAGCGGTGGCTACGTCACCAACGCGAAGTCACGATGGCCAAGCGCGCGTCGTGTCAGGTCGAGCAGCCCGAGCCTGATTCGCTCGTCGGTATGGCTCGTCAAGCACAGCGTCTCTACCCGCTGCCAAACAAGAACGACGCGGACTATCCCGCGCTCAAGGCAAAGCGCGATCAGGCTCTCCACCAGTGGATTCGTGAGCAGTTCCACATCTCGGTCATCGCACACGAGATGGGTCACTCGATGGGCCTGCGCCACAACTTCACGGGCTCGCTCGACTCGCTCAACTACCCCAAGCAATACTGGCAACTCCGCACCCGCAACGGCGCAGAGCACTATTGTACGAAGGGCTCGTTTGCGAACAACCTGCCGCTCGACGCAACCACGCAGCACACCAACGGCGCTGACTGCGTTGGCCCGCGCTGGGTCGATCCCGTCACCGACGACGAGGTCAACAACCTCGTGTGGAAGTGGGGCTCGACCACGGTCATGGATTACCCGGGTGATCAAACCCAGGACATGAACGACCTCGGTCCATACGACAAAGCCGCCATGCGCTTCTGCTACGGCGACGTGGTCGACGTCGACAAAGACGCCATCTACGATCCGACCTACAAGAACGCGAAGGGTCAACGCGCTGCCAACAAGGGCGATGCGTGGCTTCAAGCGCTCGACGGCTTCGGTGGCATCGGCGGCGCAACCGTCGGCGGCTATCACTACAGCCAATACGCAGACAAGTTCGGTTCGCTTGGCAAGTGCACGGGTGGTTCGGCGGCCGATCCGCTCAGCGCGAAATGCACCGGCTACCCGCTCGAGTACGTTCCCGTTCGCGACATGGCTACCGTGCCGAAGTATGGCCCGGAGTATCTTGGCGTTCGCGCGGACCTCGTCAGCGAGTTCTCGGTTGTCAGCACAGACCCCAAGGGCAGCCAACGCGTTCGTCACCCATACATGTTCGGTTCGGACGAGTTCGCTGACTTCGGCAACATCCCCGTCTTCCGCTTCGACGCGGGTGCGGATGCATACGAGCAGATCCAGTTTTTGACCACGACCTACGAGAACCGATACATCTTCGACAACTTCCGTCGAGACCGCATCACGTTCTCCAGCCACGGCGCACTTGATCGCACGATCAGCCGCTACTTCGAGAAGGTCCAAGGAATCGTGAAGAGCCTCGCGCTCCTCATCGGCTTCCAAAACAACGCGTCGCAAGCGCTCAACGATCCAGGCGGTCTCATGCCGCTCGGTCTTGGTTCGTCGGACGTGCTCGCGCACTTTGCGCGTGTGCTCACGCGTCCTGAGCCAGGTGGTTATGCGATGTCGACCCTCAGTGGTCAGTCCTTCGCTCAGCTCCAGGATTTCGGCGGTCAAATCAACACGCCGAACGGTGACTTCAAAGTCTCGATCGGCTCTGGTGAAGGTCGCTACATCCAAAACGACTACGACTACACCAAGGGTTACTGGTGGTCGGAGTACCAGACGCAAGCTGGCTCGTTCGCCGAGAAGCAGGAAGTCGTTCACCTCTTGCTCGAGGCGTACAACCACTTCATCGCCAACTCGAAAGAGGACTACATCGACGGTCGCTACAAGAACCTGAACTTCTACTCGCTGTACCCCAATCAGGTTCGCCGACTCATCACCAACTCGATGACCCTCGATCCCCTTCGCCTCGGCCCGTACGTACTCGGTGCGAGCGGCGCGAACGGCGCAGTCGCTCACGTCCAGTACCCCGCATGGGAGAAGTGGGACGACACCAACCCGGTGCTCGACTATCCCTCAGGTGCGGTCGTTCTCGCCCCGCTCGTGGGTTGGGAAGCGCAATATCCCGGTCTCATCAACGCATGGCTCTTCGGCAGCACGATGCTGACGAGCGATTGGGCCAGCCAGATTCGCGTCTGGACTCCCACGGGTGTGGATGCGATCAGCGTGCTTCCGCAAGATCAGGTCCGCTTCCGCGACCCGGTAACGGGCACGATCTACGCAGCCCGCACGTTCGGCAAAGAGACCGTCAACTCGAACCTGCCCAAGGTCGAGCGGACAACTGGCGCGCGTATGATTCAATACGCAACTCAGCTTGCCGCAGAGGCGTTCAATCAAATTGGGACGACGCCGGCTGACGCAGACGGCTTCAAGTACCCGATCTACGACACGGCCAATCCGAAAGACGCAGCCAAGAAGAACACGCTTGCTGGCTATGTCTCGAACCTGGACGTCGCGCGCGAACTCGCCAAGTACCTCGGCACTTTCGAGAGCCCCAAGGATCACTGAGCAACGCAAACCCTCAGACGCCCTGGCTCCTCACGGAGTCGGGGCGTTCGTGTTTTGTGGGCAAAAAAAGCGACCGCATCGCGATCGCCTAGCCCTCACGTCAAATCGCGAATCACTCGGCGCGCAGATAAGAAGCCTTGAGCAGCTTCAACACGATGCGCACGGTTTCGAGATCCGTCGCCAAGCTCTTGTTGAGCACAGTCTCCACGTGACCGTAGTTGTGCGCGAGCTGCAGCACATCGAGCTCTTCGGGTTTGAGATCGCGCAGCGGCGGGATCAGCGGTGACACCATGCCGAGGCGGGTATTGAGGTCGGGTAGCTCGGATCGAATTTGCTCGAACTCATCGAGTTGACGCAGGCCCTCCATGAGGACCTCTTGCACCGTGACGTCGATGTCGTTCGCGTGCGTGCGCTCGTCAGGTGGGTCGAGGTCGAACAGACCCTTTTGCCACGTGAGCATTCGAAACAAACTCTTGAGCGGCGGGACCTCTTCGATGTCGTTGATCTGCGCGTAGTAGATGTTGCCCTTGCGCAAGAAGATGCGACCTACGTCGTCCTCGGTGCGAATGACGAGCACGCCATTTTTCTTCGACGTGCCAAAGAGCTGCAGAAGATCGGGCAGGGGGACTTCTTCGATCGCGCCGCTCATCGTGCGGGCTTGGCTCGTGCGTCTTTGCGCGGCGACACTCTCGAGCTCGCGCTTGGCGTCTGTCGTCGAGCTCTCGGGCGCGCCGTCTGCTGCGATCACTTTGAGAATGCTCGTACCGATGAGGACGCGGTCGCCCTCCTTGAGTTTGGCGCGTTTGATTTTCTCGCCGTTGACGAAGGTGCCGTTGGTCGAGCCGAGGTCTTCGATCCAAATCGCGTCGGGCTGCATCTGAATGCGCGCGTGCTTGCGGCTGACCATGTCCTCGACGAGCACCATGTCGAGATCGCTCGATCGACCGACGATGATCTGTTTGTCGACCACGAGAGGAAACTCGCCGCCCTGGTATTTGCCGCTGATGAAACGAAGAACGTATGAGCGTCCCTTCGTCGGCGGTCCCTTGGGTGCGGTTTCATTCATGTCTGGCAGTGCCCACGCAGGCTGCGTCTCCGGATTCGGGTTTGGATTCGCAACGACTGCAGTAAGCCCAGACCGAGTGCGAGGAGGCGCTGGCAAGCAGCAAAAAGAGTAGCGACCCGCATGAGCGATGGTCAAGCTTAGGACCCGGTTTTATCCCAGGCCAGCCGGCACGCTCGACAGGCCGACTCGCGCGAGCCGAACTCAGCGGCAATCGGTGGTAGCGTCGAAGCCCTCATGCTGCCCGAATTGACGCCGCGCGAGCTGATATCCGCCA
>JAYVXK010001096.1:0-3360 GCA_043785265.1 Myxococcales bacterium
CCAGGGAGAGGCGGAGGCACGCTGTCGTCGTCGCCCTCGGCCACGGCCGACGTGTCTGCTTGATCCGTGAGCGGAGGGATCTTCACTTGCAGAGCCTTGCCTTCGAGGAGTTTGACCTTCAGTCGCCACTTGTTCTTCTGCGGAGCGATCGCTTCGATCACATGTTCTCCGGCATCCACCGGCAGTTGCACGTTGTACGCGCCGGGTTGCACGAGCACGCCGTCGCGATGCACTTCGAATCCCGCGTAGCTCGCCACTGGCGCGATCGTGAGCTTGGCCACGCGCGCTTCGATCCCGGCGGCCTTCTCTTTGGCCTTTTGCGCCCACTCGGGTCGACCTGCTGCGGCAGAAGCACTCGCGGCTTCTTGGTAGGTGATCCACGCGCTCGCGGCACGACCGCCTTTGTCATAACAAGCTGCCAGATTGAACTGCGTGCCTGGTTGCGGGTCGAGCTTTTGACTGCTCTCGAACATCGGACACGCGTGTGCGTAGTCGCCTGCGTCCATCGCTTTGCGCGCGTTGTCGAAGAGTGCCTGTGCGGCAGCTTGATCAGCTGCGCCCGGTGTGGCCGAGGGCAGGGGACTCGTGGCTGCACTTTGATCCTGCGCCCATGCGGCAGGCGCCATCGAAACAAGGACCGCAAACGCGAGTGGCAATGATCTCATGGTCACCTGCGAACAGTCGGAATGTCATCGTCTGGCTTTGGCTTCGGCTTCGCACTCACGACGGGCGCGGTGATGGGCTTGTTGATCGCGCCTGCATCTGGTTTCGATGTGGGCTTGGCGATCGTGGTCGCAAGTGGCGTGTTTGTAGAGCTTGCGGCGATCGTCGCGCTGACGGACGGAGTGGGCGCGACATTCGGCAATGTGCTCGGAGTCGATGCGCTCGCGGCCGCAGTGGCGCTCGGCGCGATGCCTTCTACCTGCGCGCCTTCGGTCTTGTGTTGCCCGAGGACATTCGCGAGCACGACACCAAACAAGACGAGCGCGCCCGCGCCGATGCCACCGCCGATGAGCAGTTGACGCCTCCGCGCGCCCTGCGCATGCCCGATGCTGGTGTTGTTCCACGAAGTGTTGGTCGCACCCGAGATGCGGTGCGCATTCGGGGACGCGTCGGGTGGAAAGACGCGGGTCGCGGCCGGGAGGGTGAATTGCCCTGTGGCCACCACCGTGGGCTCGAAGCTGCTCATGACCGCTGCGATTGACGCAAATCGTTGCGCGCGATCTTTCGCTAGGCATCCGTCCACGACACGAAGCACTTCTGGCGGCACGTCATTGCGGACCGTAGAAATCGGCGAGGGCGTGTTCTCGATGACCTGCGTGCAGAGCTCCATCAGCGTCTCGGCCTCGAACGGAACGCGCCCCGTCAACATCTCGTAAAAGATGGCGCCGAGCGACCAAATGTCCGATCGCTGATCCACGTCCTTCGATGCACGCAATTGCTCGGGCGACATGTAATACGGCGAGCCCATCACTTGCGTCGTGTTGGTGAGCGACAGCGCCTCGCCCGACATTTTCGAGATGCCAAAATCAAGCACCTTGAGCACAGGTGTGCCGTTCGACTTTTGCGTGACGAACACATTTTCAGGCTTCAAGTCGCGGTGAACGATGCCGAGCGCGTGAGCCTCTCCTACTGCATCGCAGATCTGCGTGAAGTACTCGATAGCCATGGCCACTGGCAGTCGACCGAGGTCTTTGATCACTTGCGCCAGATCCCGACCCTCGAGCAGCTCCATCACCATGTACGGCGCGCCGTCTTCCATGGTGCCGACATCCATCACGCGAACGACATGTTCGTTCTTCAGCTTCACGGCCGCACGCGCCTCGCGTTCGAAGCGAGCGACTGCGCTCTTGTCTTTGGTCGCGTGCGGCAGCAGGAATTTCAACGCCACGCGCTCCTGCAGTTGCAAATGCGTTGCCTCGAGCACGACGCCCATCCCGCCGACACCAAGCAAACGCTCGACGCGAAATTTCCCCGAAAGGACTTGTCCGACTTCAACAGGGAGTTCGACTGCCATGGATTGCGCTCGCGCCGAGATAACGCGCGATCGATCAGGCTAGAAGGCTGAGCTTACGATGTCCACAACTAGAGCGCGCCCTCTGCGCCAGGCGCACCATTCAGTACCTTCAGTACCCCTCTGTCTTCGAAATGATCTCATTCATGATCTCGCGAGTGCCTCCACCAATGGGATACAGCCGCGCGTCGCGAAACAACCGCTCGACGACATATTCGCGCATGTACCCATACCCGCCATGGATCTGCACCGCCTGATCGACGACGAACGAACACGCATCCGTCGCCGTATTTTTGGCCATCGCGGCAAGCGACGGACTCTGTTCTCCACGTAGGTACCGCGCAGCGACTTCCCCCGTGAGCGCGCGCGCGGCCGCAATGCGCGAGGCCATGTCCGCGAGCTTGTGCCGCGTGACTTGGAAGCCAGAGAGCGTCTTGCCAAACGCGCGTCGCTCTTTGGCGTATGCAATCGATTCGCGGTGCGCCAGCTCTGCGATCGCCACGCACTGACCCGCAAGAAACAGCCGTTCGGTGACGAAGTTCGCCATGATGGCGTAGAAGCCCGAGTTCTCCTCGCCGATGAGATTGGCGACTGGCACGCGACACGACTCGAACGACAGTTCTGCCGTGTCGCTCGCCCACCAGCCTGTCTTCTTGAGTTTCTTCGACACCGAAAAACCGGGGGTGCCGCGCTCGATCACCAGCATCGAAATCCCCGCGTGCCCTGGGCCGCCGGTTCGTACGGCGCACGTCACGAAGTCTGCGCGCACACCAGAAGTAATGAACGTCTTGCTGCCATCGACGACATAGTGATCGCCATCGCGGACAGCTTTGGTCGTGAGTGCGGCGACATCCGAACCGCCGCCGGGTTCGGTGATCGCGAGGGCCGCAATCTTGTCTCCGCGCAGCACAGGTCGGACGAATCGATCGATTTGCGCGGGGGTTCCAAACTTCACGATCGGCGGCAACGCGATCCCATGACTACCGAGCCCCACCACGGTGCCTACCGACTTGCCTGCGAGCACCAACTCTTCCGACACGACGAGGACGTCGGTCACCTCACCACCGCCGCCGCCGACGGACTCCGGATATCCCACGCCGAGCATGCCAGCGTTGGCTAGGTCGCAATAAAGCTCGCGCGGAAATTCTTCTGCTTCTTCCCAATCGTGTGCGTGCGGCAGGATCGCGCGGGCCGCGAATTTGTGGGCTTGCGCGCGCAGCTGAGTGTGCTCTTCGGTCTCGAACAGGTACGCCATCCAAAGAATGCTATACGCGCCTGCGTGATCCGTCTCGATTCTGTCAGCAAACAACACGGCAAGCAGATCCTCTTCCTCGACGCGCAAATGG
>JAYVXK010001097.1:0-3355 GCA_043785265.1 Myxococcales bacterium
CATGATCCTCTGCAAAAAAGCCCATGCGGCAGCGATCGACAAGGCTGTCTTTCCGGGGTTGCAAGGCGGTCCGCACAACCACACCACCGCTGCGATCGCCGTCGCAGCCCACGAGGCCGCGCGTCCTGACTTCGTTCAATACGCCAAGAACATCGTCGACAACGCGAAGGCGCTCGCCGAAGCACTCGCGTCACGCGGATTTTCCGTCGTCACCGGTGGCACGGACAATCACCTCTTGCTGGTGGACCTCACACCTAAGAACGTCACCGGTAAGGTACTGGCTCAAGCTCTCGATCGCGCCAACATCGTCCTCAACTACAATGCGGTTCCGTTCGACACACGCAAGCCGTTCGATCCGTCGGGCATTCGGATTGGTACTCCTGCAGTCACCTCGCGCGGCATGGGCACTGACGTGATGCTCAAACTCGCCGAGTGGATTGACCGTGTCGCCACGGCGCCAAACGACGAGGCGCTCGTCTCCAAAGTGGCGGCTGAGGTCAAGTCTGTGTGCGAGAAGTATCCAGCTCCCGGACTACGCGTGTAGTTTGCATTCATGCAGTGCGCGTGGCTATTTTTAGGGTTGATCGCGATCGGCTGTCACAAGAGCGAGGCCTCTCTGGTCGATGCGTCGCCCGAAGCCGCTACCGCGTCACCTTGCACGTGGCCGAATCAGCGTTTCGCCAATGCGCTCGCGTCCCCTGACATCCAGACACTGGTGCGTCGCTGCACGGGACAGACGGCGGACGCTGCGAAACTCACCGCGACTGCTCAGTTCAGCAACGCGAGTGTGCTTGCTTATGTGCAGACTCTCGATGGCGACGGCGGCTTGCGCATGGTGATCGCCCTCATCGAGTCGCCCGCCACGCTCACGGCGTGGGTCACACTGCCGGGCAGTTTCTCGGGTTCATTGGTCCCGGGCGGGAGCGTGCCTCTCACTGCGGCGATGCAGGTACGCTTCGAATCGCTGCGTGGAGAGACCGTCATCGTCGAAGGACTAACCGCAGGAAGCACCGGCCCGTTCGGCACGACGAACACGATCACTTCGGAGCGTGTTTGGCTGAAGCGCGGCACTGCGCTTGTCGACGCGGGCCTCTATCGTCTGAGCGACGACGAGACGGAGCGCGAGAAGGGCCTCGGCCGATCGTTCATCGCGAAGACGATTTTTCACGGCGACCGTGTCGAGTTGCGCGAAGACGTGACTTGGACTTGGTTCACTTCGACATACAGTGACATGAACGGCTACGAACGCATCACCACGGCGACAGCGAGAAGTACCTATGAACACGGTCTCACTCTGCGTGGCGACAAATTGGAGCCAGACACATTGACTCCAGAGGTCGCTCCCCTGCGACCCAAGGCCACAAAACCTTAATGCGCCGAGCAAGCGTCGGCCTTTTTCTGATTGCGTGTGGAGCGTCGACTCCCCCGCCTCAGGTCGCGCATGGCCCCGTCGAGATGAGCGATTGGAAGACGCTCTCTTTTGGTTCTGTCCTCATCCCCAAAACCAACGCGATCGCACAAGATGGCTCATTTACGCTGGTCTGGCACTTCCACGCGTGCCGTGCAGCGGACGCCGACTACCGTTCGCTGGAGGCGCCGGTCGTGGTGATGTGCATCAACAACTTGGGCCTTGGCACCGCGCCTTACACGGATGCTTTCACCGATCACGAGCGCTTTGCGAAACTCGAACAAGAGGTGCTCGCGACGGTCGTCAAAGATCAAGTGCGCCCCGACGCGCACGTTGGGCGAACCATCTTGGTCGCGTGGAGCGCGGGTTACGCGTCCATCCAACAGATATTGTCGGTACATAAGTATTACGAACAGACGAGCGCGGTCGTTCTGCTCGACGGGTTACACACGGGCTACACGAAGAACGCCGACGGCTCGTCTACCAAGATCCCTAACATCGAGACCAGCCGAGCCTTGCTGCGTTTTGCGGACGACGCGTCAGTCGGGAAAAAGGTCTTCGTCTTCACTCACTCTGGCGTCGTACCACCCGACTATGCGAGTACGACCGAGATGGCGCACGCCCTCGAAAGCAGGCTCAAAATGGGCGTGTTTCCAAGTGACGTGACATTTCCGGGAGCGATTGACGTCGCAGATGGAGGGAATGTTCACATCCGCGGCTGGACTGGAGGAGAGGCTAAGGATCACATCGCGCAGCTGCACTGGGTGGCGCCGGTGCTCAATCGTTGGGTCCTTAGGTAGGGTATATCTAAGTCTTCTTGAAGATCGTGATGCGACCGACATAAAGCGCCGCACCCAACACGGCGCATCCCCCCGCCACGAGCCACTCGCGCGGACCGGCACCGCTAATCAGAGCCAACGCCACGATCGCAGTAGGCACGGCAGACCACGCGCGAAGCGGAGTGAGATCTCTCTCTCTTTTTAGGGCGAATTTGCCGAGCGCCAAGGCGATGAGCAGATACTGCATCACGACCGACAGACTCGACAGCGTCAGCAGTTCGCCCATGTTGCCGCCGAGCACCAAGAGGCACACGATGACCCATGTCGTCAGAAGCGCGAGGTTAGGGACGCCGCGTTCACCGTCCTTGCCGAACGGTGAAGTCGGCGCGAGGGCGGACAAGAAGCGTGGTGTGGTCGCGACCATGCCGAAGGCGATACCTAAGGACGAAACATTGAGACCCATCGCGACGATGCGCTTGAGAGAGTGACCTCCATAAGACTCCGCCATCGCGACGAGCGGTGAGCCCGTGTGCGCGACGTCTTTGACTCCCGTGACCAAACCGCGGAAGAGCAGCAGGTACAGCAGAGTGGAGATCGCCAAGGATCCGAGCACTGCGATGGGAATCGTTCTCGACGACCCTTTTGCCTGACCTGCAACCACGGGCACGATCTCGAAACCCTGGAAAACGAAGGTCGTCGTGAGTGCGGCTCGCAGCCAGTGTGTTTCTCCAAAAGAGTTGGACGAGTCCACCACTCGTGGTCCATCTGTTGGAACGAGAAGCATCGCCACGATGGCCAGAGCGATCAGCGGCAAGAGTTTGAGCACAGTGAGGCCAGTCCACACCCGAGCAGAAACCTTGACTCCTGTTGCGGCGATGAGAGTCAGTACCGTGACCAAGCCTATGGCCGCAAAGCGTACTCCCCACTTCCCCAACGCATCACCGACCACCGCTCCCATGAATCCAGTGAGCACGGCGCTCATGCTGAACAGCGCTGCGGTGTACGCGAGCCACCCGACGATGAAGCCCGCGGCGTCTCCAAAGGCGACGCGCGCATAGAGCACTGGACCGCCGTCTTCGTCGAACCGACGACCGATGGTCGCGACGGCGAGGGCAACGGGGACGAGCGCGAGACCTGTTGCGCCGACGACGAGGACGCTCGACCAACC
>JAYVXK010001098.1:0-10816 GCA_043785265.1 Myxococcales bacterium
TTCCGCGTCCCTTCGGAGAGGTGACCGAGTGGCCGAAGGTACCCGCTTGCTAAGCGGGCGTAGGAATAAAATCTTACCGAGGGTTCGAATCCCTCCCTCTCCGCAAAGCTGATTTTCTGTGACGCGTAGTCCATCGCCGTGGGAACGGACGGCGACGGGTGCGGGGACGGCGACGGCGACGGGTGCGGGGACGGCGACGGCGACGGGTGCGAGGACGGCGACGGCGACGGCGTGCGGGTGCGGGGACGGCGACCGGGGACGGCGACCGGGAACGGCGGTGGTGACGCTTGCCGATGCGTTCGGTTCCGAGCGCCTTCGATATGTCGATGCGCGCGATAGCGTCTTTTGAATTGCCTAGTGCTACTTGATAAATAGATAACCGATTAGTCCCTCTCGCACCCGCGCGTGACGCGATATTCATCGCCACCGATCCGGCTTGTTTCAGCTCCCGCGCGAGATCTGGATCCTTCCGCTCCAGCACATTCAGCGAGCGAAGCCCCGCAATATCGATATCGCATTATCGTCAATGACGACGATCCCATTCTGCCGTCCCCGTCCCCGCTCCCGCTCCCGTCCGCCGTCCCCGTCCCCGCTCCCGCCCCGCTCCCGTCCCCGCTCCCTATCCGCACAGGTGCTGTTTGGCGACATTCAAAAAGCGAGTGCGCCCCTTCGACAGATCGACAATCGGACTCGGGTAGGCCGTGCCCAGCGCGCGCAACACTTCCGGGGCTTCCCATGGCGAATGGATGTACTTGGTAGGAACGCTGGTCAGCTCCGGCACCCACCGCCGGATGTACGCCCCGTCGGGGTCGAAGCGTTGCGACTGAGAGACTGGGTTGAAGACACGGAAGTAAGGCTGGGCGTCGCAGCCGCTGCCGGCGCTCCATTGCCAGCCTGCGTTGTTTTGAGCCCAGTCGCCGTCCGTGAGCCACTTCATGTAGTGGGCTTCGCCTTTGCGGTAGTCGATGAGAAGATGTTTGGTGAGAAAGCTCGCGGAGATCATGCGCGCGCGGTTGTGAACGAAGCCTTCGCCGAGCAGTTGCCGGGCAGAGGCGTCGATCACGGGGAAGCCTGTTTTTCCGGTAGTCCATGCGAGCCAGCCAGGATCGTCGGTGACATACGGAAAGCCTTCGAAGTCTGGGCGAAACGGATGTTCGAGTAGCTGCGGGCGATCGAAGAGAGTGTGGTGGGTGAACTCGCGCCAGACCAATTCGTTGCAGAAGACTCGCCGCGCTTCGCCTTCCAGGGTGGCCTCCGAGCGCGCCCAGACTTCCTGTATCGAGAGAGTGCCGAACTTCAGGTCGACTGACAGCCGGCTCGTCCCAGGCAAGTCCATGCGATTGCGATCGTCGTGGTAGCGCGCCCCAGCCTGCTTCAAAAAATGATCGAGTCGACCGCGTGCCGCGCGCTCTCCCCCAGGCAGAAGGCTGGGGTTCTCCGTGAGGCCAAGTTCTTCGCACGTGGGAATGGGTGCGCTGTCGAACGTGACGTCCGCAGGCGGCGCAGGCAGTCGCTTGATCGTCGCGACTCGTGGCGGCAAGAGGTGTTTCGCCCACGCGCGCGCGAAGGGAGTAAACACCGAAAATGGCGTGCCCGCCCCCGTGCGAACGGTCCCAGGCGGCACAAGTGTCTCGCCTTCGAACAACTCGAACGGCACACGCAAACGATCACTCACGCGGCGATCGCGCTCGCGCCCCAATGGCTCGACCCAACGATGCGCAAACACGCGATCGACCTTGAATTGCGCCGCGAGCGCAGGCACGACCTCGACACTCCTTCCGCGCGCAACGAACAATCGCGACCCAAGACGCGCAATATTTTTTTCGAGCGACAAGAGCGAGGAGACCAAAAACTGCATGCGATGCGGCAGCTCTTTCGCGCGCTCTTTGGAGAAAAAATACGGATCGAGCACGAACAAGCACACGAGTTCGCCCTCTCGCGCGGCACGCACCAGCGGCGCATGATCGGAGACCCGCAAGTCTTTGCCTCGAAACCAAACGAGCGTTCTCACGAGTCCTCTGATGCTCCAGGTGTGCTGGGCGTCCCCAGCCGAGACGCTATCGTCGGTGTTCGAGTCTCAAGACGAATCGCAGTCCGCTGTAGCGTTCGTCGATCGCGCACACTTTGTTGTCGACCCAGCCTGTCGGCAAGACCACCGCGCGCAAGACGTCTTCTGTCACATCCGTATCGATTTTGGAGGCTCGTTTTGGCCACGCAAACCACAGTCCACCCTCCTCGGTCATCTTGGGCGCGATCTCTGTCCAACGTTTGTGGACTTCCGATCGGGCGTGAACGAACACGAGCGCAACATCGAACGGTCCTCTGCCCCGAGTGCTGAGCTTGGCAAGCGGCGCATCGAGCGCGAAGTCTTTTGGAGCGCTGACCACGAGCAGCGCAGCACCAGGTTTGATGCCGAGTTTTTGCACCAGCGGAGTCCCGGAGTAGCCAACCATGACGGAGAGCATACGGGAGCGGCGACGGCGACGGCGACGGGGGCGGGGACGGCGACGGGGACGGGTGCGGGACGGCGACGGGGACGGGTGCGGGGCGGGTGCGGGGACGGCGGACCAGGACGGGAATGTGCCTATCGCCGTCGTGGTCGCCGTTTCCGTTTCCGTTTCCCGTCGGCGGCTTCGTCTAGGTCTTGCCGATAAGGGTGTGGACGCGCCGCGGAGCTCACCACGCCGAAAGGTGAATTTTGGTAACCTTCACACCATTCGGCCCGTTCTGACCGAGGCGCTCGATGCACCAGAACTCCGTGTCGGTTGCGTAGAGAGGTCTCCAACACCAGCCCGTTCCTTTGTTGATAACGCTGGTCCGGTGGCCATCGGATGCGCGGAAAATATCGGTCTGGTTTGCCACGCCCTGCACGATGTAGTGACCAGGCGACGCCAGCGATTCGAAAGGCAACCCTGGAGGGAAGGTCGCAATTGTCTTCTTTCCGGTCTCAACAGTTGTTGGATTGTTGCTGTAGGGCGAAGTGAAGATCTGAACGTTTGGTTGGGGATCGGCGTTTGGATTTCCTGATCCCCAGGATTCCGCCCAATACCAATCCTTCCCATCCGTAGACATCGCCGTCACGTGGCGTTGCGAGACCTCGCGAAAGATAGAGACGACTCCGCCTCCTTGAATCAAGGCTTCGCGGTACCATCCGTCCCCCGTCCCATGTTGATTCACGGCGTAGATATCCGAGCCCACAACGGAGAACGGTGGCACAAGTTGATAGGGCCACTGGGTTGTTACGATCGAGTTGGTTCCAGACACCCCCCGGACGATGCCGAGTCCAAGGTCCATCCCAAAGGCGGTATCCGATAGTTGGAACTCCGAACTGCCGGTCGTTTTTATGGGGAGTGGAAGGAGGTTTGGGCTCGCCATAAGGCCTGCAGGCGTATTAAAATCGACGGACGGTAAGATAGGGCCGCCATCGTAAGACACCGCATAGTAGGCGCCCATCTTTGTCTCCGAAAAGCTGGGATGCACACCGCAATAGAGTTGCGGCGCGTTGGTGTGGTCAACTCTCCAAGCCGCCAGGGGTGCCAGTGTCTTGACGTCGAATACGTCCAGCTCACTGGTGAGCTCCCCCTTCCCAAAAGTCGCCAAGACGAACGCACGTCCGTCTGGCGAAAACCAGCCGTTGGGGAACTTGATCGTCTCTGGTGAGAAGAGCGTGCCGTCGATCTCCTCACAATTGGCTCGACCGTCTGAACAAGGAATCCACTTGATGGCCGGTACTGCGCTGGGAGGATCGAGCGCCACGTCTAGCGGACACTGGCCATTGGATAGACCGACGCGCTTCCAGCCAGGCCAATCCGAAAGCGGCGAATCGAGAGATGCATCAAGTTCGCTCGAAGTGTCTGGAACGACCTGATCTCGACGAACATCACGAGGTGCATCGATCGCTGCGTCCGTCCCCATGACTTCGTCACCGCCACACCGCGAGTACGCGCAGCTGACAACAATGGTGCCCACAACGGCGCAAACTAGGGACACGACTCTGCGAGTCATCGTGCGTAGTCTGCCTCATTCGCCGACCGTGCGGTACCTGCGTGTGGTGGGACGCGCGACGCGCGCGCCCGTTGGCCGGTTGCCCGTGAAAACAAGTCATCGAAAAGGGTGACTCGTACGAGAACGACAAGCCCCGTCCCGCCGTCCCCGCGCCGTCCCCGTCCCCGCTCCCGTCCCCGCTCCCGTCCCCGTCCCCGCCGCTTTCACGTCTCGTGATGGCTCGTGCGCGCAAGCAGGCGCGCGAGAAACTTCGGCGCCCACCAGTTCATGTCGCCAAACAGCCGCATGGTTGCCGGAACGATGAGCAGACGCACCAGTGTCGCGTCGAGAGTGACCGCGACCGTCATGCCGACACCCATCGCTTTCACGACCACGATCGTCGCGAGCGCATACGCGGCAAACACCGCAACCATGATCGCTGCAGCACTCGTGATGAGCCGACCACTCTGGGCCAGACCTTCGGTCACGGCGCGCCGGTTGTCATGATGCTTGGCGTACTCCTCGTGGATGCGACTGAGGAGCAGGACTTCGTAGTCCATCGACAAACCAAACACGACGCAGAACAAAAGCGGAGGCAACGTGGGCTCGATGGGACCAGGCTCGAACCGCAAGAGCGACGCGAGGTGGCCGTCTTGAAAGATGAACACCAGCGCGCCGAACGATCCGGCGATCGACAGAAAATTCATCACGACTGCTTTGAGCGGTAGCAGCACCGACCCAAGCAAGAAAAACAACACCACGTAAGTCAGACTCACGATGAACGCGATCGCCGCGGGGGTGTGACCCACCATGAAGTCGGTCGAATCGACATCCATTGCAGAACGACCCCCGACGATCAACGAACCGTCTGCGACCGCGCGATCGGTTCGCAACTGGCGCACCATGTCGCGCGCACGGTCACTCGATCCGCCCACAGGTGTGATGATCGTGAGGATGGTGGAGCCGTGGCCTGTGGTGAACTCCATGGCTGTCGCGACGTCGATCGGCCGTAATTCAGCCGGAAGCGAGACGAGCTTGACGGCCTGGTCTGCGGGGAGAGTCGGATCGAAGTCGAACACACTCTCGACCTTCATCACGTCCGGCATCGCACTGAGACGGTCGCGGAGATCGCGAATGGCTTGCGCGCGGGCGACGGTGATTGCTTCGGATGGGAAGGTCACGATGACTTGAATTCGCGTCAGTGCCTGGGTCGGAAACTCGTCGTGCAAGATCTCGTAGCCCGCGCGCGCCTCGGTCGTCTTGGGAAGGATGGCTTCTGACTGGGCCGTGAGACGCAAGTGGAAGAACGGAACACCGAGCGACAACACGATCGCCAGTGTCGGGATCAAGATTCTCACTGGGCGGTCCATCACCCAGGGCGCGAGGCGGTGCCAGATG
Source organism: Myxococcales bacterium (assembly GCA_043785265.1). Classification (GTDB taxonomy): domain Bacteria; phylum Myxococcota_A; class Polyangia; order Polyangiales; family Polyangiaceae; genus JANYHY01. Next base: position 5,383 of record JAYVXK010001098.1, read on the forward strand.
TTTTTGCTTTCGTCCTCCTTCTTTTGTCCAAACGGAAGTGCCCAGGCATCGATGCGCGGACCGAGCACACTCAAAAGCGCTGGCAAGAAAGTGAGTGCGAACACGATCGCAAACACGACCACGAGCACGCCGCCGAGTCCCATCGACGACAGATACGAATGCGGAAAGAACAGAAGCCCCAACAAGCCGATGCCCACCGCGAGCCCTGAAAACAGCACTGCACGGCCACTCGTCTCCATCGAGCGAGCGATGGCGCTCTCGGTGTCTTTCGACTTTTTGAGTTCCTCGCGAAAGCGGCTGACGAAAAATAGCGAGTAGTCGATCGCCACGCCGAGACCGATCAACGAGGCGACGTTGATGGTGTACTTCGGCATGTCCATCGTGCGCGAGAGCAACATCACACTCGCCAAACCTCCCATCACACTGAGCGCGCCGACCCCCACCGGAAGTAGCGCCGCGACCGCGCTACGGAACACGAAGAGCAAGACGAACAGCGCGAGTGGAAGGCTGACGATCTCGGCGATGAGCAGATCGTGTTTGAGGGTGGTGTCGACGTCGTGATGGTAGAGCAGCGTGCCTGTGCACTGGAGGTCGAGATCTCCGGGTTTGATCTTCGCGCGCACGCCTGGGAAGGCCTCGGCTGCTTCGTTGAGCGATCCACTGAACACGATGATCGCGATCGCGCGATGCTTGTCTGCCGAGATCAGATTGTTGCCGAGTTGAGGTGGCGCCTCGACAGGACTGAGCACACTGGCGACTTCTGGTGTGTCGTCGAGCGGGGCGAGCGCGTTGCCCATCTTCTCGAAGAACTCGGGATCGTCCGTCGTGAGTGTGGGTGAGTGGAAGATCGCGATGAACGATGGCCCTGCGCGTTTGCCGAGCGCAGTGTCGACGAGGTCGGCCGCACGCTGCGCTTCGATGCCGCGAATCGTTCCCGTGGTGAGCGTGCCCCCGCGCACGAAGACTGCGAGAGCCACCGCGAGAAACAACCCGCAGATGACGAGCACGCGTACACGATGTGCGAAAACGAAGCGGCCCCAAGCGGCTAACATGGCATCTGGCGAGTACACCGCGGCGGCGCAGTTGGGAAGAGAACAGCGCGAAACGGGTGCGGCGTTTTGGTAGGGGTGGTGCGAAGTTGCGCGTCGAGGGGTTGCTGGGAGCGACGATTGAGCGACAGAGATCGATGGTCTCTGTCTTGCTCTCCGAGGTCGTGGCCTTGGATTGGAAGAAGAGAGTTGCGCATCCTTACGGGTCGGCGGTGTTGGGGTTGCTCGCTGCGATTCCCATCGGCGCCTTCTTGATGTCTTCGGTCTCGAGTCGCGGAGTGGCGCGAGCCAGCTCCGAACTAGAAGACGCTGGGGCCGACGCAGAGCCAACGGGGGACGTCGTGCCTTGGTGCGCTTCGGGGTTGGAGCCCATCGCGGGCGGAGGCTGCCTCTCCATGGCGGAGCACGACGCCGGTGACTCCATGCTGGTCGTCTATCTCCATGGGATGTATTCGCCGCTGACTGTCAGCGAAGAACTCGACCGCCAATCGCGTCTCGCAACCATCGCGCGCCACAAAGGTTTCTCCGTATTGGCATTGCACGGACGCCAAGGACTATGCGTTGGAGCGGCGACTGCCGACTTCTGGTGTTGGCCGAGCAACGAGCGGACGGCCGTGTCGGGTGCCGAAGTGGTCGACGGTTGGTCGAAGTCGTTGACGGTCGCGGACATGCGCGCAGGCCATGGGAAGAGATTTCTACTCGGCTTTTCCAACGGCGGATACTTCGCCTCACTCATCGCAACGCGTTCACTCGCACCATTCGATGGCTTCGCAGTGGCGCACGCAGGACTCGTCGAACCGATCCGCTCGCTCAAACCCATGACACCCTGGCTGCTGCTCACAGCCGACGCAGACCCCTCCGTGATCAGCATGATGCAGCTAGACACCGACCTCGATCACGCAGCATGGCCCCACGCAATCGTCACCCGCGACGGAGGCCATCAGCTCACAGACGGAGACATCGAAATGACTCTCCAATTCTTCACACGATTACGCACCGACCCCCTCCCCTTCGTCCCCCCCCTCTCCACCCGCCGCCCCCAACCAACCCTCACCGACCCTCCCCTCACCGACCAAGCGCCAGACACCGACGCACAACCGATCCTCCAAGTCACAGACACCCCCTCGCCGTAAAAGCTCCGCCCCCGCCCAGAAACGTGAACGGGGACATGGACAGGTGCGGGGACAGGGACGGGTGCAGGTGCGGGTGCCGGGACCCAGTCCTCTTTCGTCCCACCCCGGCCAACCTGCAACAAGAAACCCCGACCGGTGGCGGAGCGTGCGCCGCCCTTGGTCGGGACCGATGGAATACCCAATCTCCTCAGCCCACCAAAATCGCCAAGCCCCCCCGCCGCCCAGCTCCATCGGGCACGAACGAGGGTGGTGCTCGTCCGCCACCGTGCCACAACCCCCCCGTTGCACGGTGCCCCCTCCACCCTCGCGGAGCGACGAAGACCCCAGTATAGCTCCCGAGGTGACCCACCACCGCGCACTCCGTTCCGCTTCTGCGCAACAGCGAATCGTCGCCGCACAACAGTGGCTCACTCAAGTCGGCCGCGCACGCGAAGTGCTGATCGTCACGCCGCACGCTGAAGCCGGCACGAGCCTCGTGGCCACGACGACGACGAGTCTCGGTGCGACCTTCGGGTGGACGACGATCACACTCGGTCAACTCGCCAACACACTCTCGCGACGCGCGCTCGCGCAACGAGGCATCGTGCCCATCAGCGCGCTCGCTGCACAAGCCGTTTGCGCCACGGTGGTGCATCGACTTCTCACGCTCGACACGCTCGGCAGATTCACTCCGGTGGCTCATTTTCCGGGCCTTCCGCGCGCGCTCGCACGAACTTTTTCCGACCTGCGCATGGGAGCGATCGATCGCAGCGCGTTGTTGGATCGGGATCTCTTGCGCGCTCTCGAAGCGTACGAAGAGGAGCTCACGCGCGGTGGCCTCTGCGATCGCGCCGATGTATTTCGCGAGGCGACCAAGCTCGCCGCAGGGGGCGCTGCCCACGACTTGCTCGGCCGACCCACGCTGTTGCTCGACGTACGAATCGAAGCTGCGCGTGAACGTGAGTTGTGTGCCGCGCTCTTTGCGCGCGCGGAGGCGAGCCTCGTCACTCTGGCTCATGGCGATCTCGCGACAGAACGCAGTCTCGTTGCGCTCGGTCGGGACATCGAACACGTCGCGGCGCAGGGTCCGCTCGCACGTGTACAAGATCAATTGTTCTCGCGAGAGATCGCTGCGCCGACGCCGTCCTCGGATGCGCTGACCTTGTTGTCTGCACCCGGTGAGAGTCGCGAGTGCATCGAAATCGCGCGGCGCATTCGCGACCAAGCGCTCGCGGGAGTGCCCTTCGATCGCATGGCCGTGCTGCTTCGAGCGCCCGCTGCGTATCAGAGCCACTTGGTCGAAGCGATGCGAAGAGCCAAGATTCCAGCCTATTTCGCGCGCGGCACTCCGACACCCGATCCTGCAGGGCGTGCGATGTTGTCGCTGATCGCGTGCACGATCGAAGGTCTCTCCGCGGCGCGCTTCTCCGAATATCTCTCGCTTGGCGAACTCCCCAAGACCGACGATTTGGGCGCGCCTCCACGTGGCGCGATCGTGGATCGCACTCCGCCGGACGACGAGACCATTTCGGCCGCGGCCAAGCGGGCACAAGAAGACTCGCCAGAAGACGACGAGCCCGCACAAGAAGACGAAGACGATCCCGATAGTGTCCCTGTCATCTCGGGCACCTTGCGTGTGCCTCGTCATTGGGAGCGCATCATCGTGGACGCGGCCGTCATTGGGGGCATCGAGCGTTGGCGAGAGCGTTTGGCGAGTCTCGACAACGAGATCGCGCAGCAAATCCAAGGCATCGAAGAGGGCGAACTCGCGCGCCGCCTTGCCATGCAAAACCAGCATGTCGCCGTCAAGAGCTTGCGTGCGTTCGCGATGCCGATGCTCGAAGCCCTCGCGTCTTTGCCGTTGGCCGCGACGTGGGGCGATTGGATCGATCGACTCAGCGCGCTCGCGAAGCTCGCGATTCGCAAACCCGAGCGCGTGCTTCGTGTGCTCGCAGAGTTGTGGCCGATGCGCGATGTCGGTCCGGTGACTCTCGCGCAAGCGCGGCTCGTACTCGAACCACGACTGGGCATCGCGACCGAGCGACCCCAGGGACGCAGGCAAGGTCGCGTGTTCCTGGGCAGCGCGGAGGACGCGCGCGGAAGCATGTTCGATGTGGTCTTCGTGCCTGGGCTTGCCGAGCGCGTGTTTCCGCAAAAGATTTCTCAAGATCCGATCTTGATGGACGACGCGCGCATCGCGATGGGTGCATCGGGTGTAGACCGCACCGCGGGTGGCGATGTGCCGGCGCTCGCGACCAATCCCCAGCGCGCAGAAGACGAGAGGCTCGCGCTGAGACTCGCGATCGGAGCGGCGACCCAGCGCGCGATGGTGTCGTATCCACGCCTGGATGTGGATCAAGCCAGACCACGAACGCCTTCATTTTACGCACTCGATCTGATCCGCGCGTCGCTCGGTGTGTTGCCGAGTTATGCAGACATCGCCGAGAAGGCGAGCGGTGCGGCGGGCGCGCGCATTGGCTGGCCTGCCCCTGAAGACGCGACGCGAGCGATCGACGACGCCGAGTACGATCTCTCCATCCTCGATCACATCTTGCGCGTCCCAGAGGGTGACGCGGTTGGGTCAGCGCGCTACCTGCTCAACGTCAACGAGCATCTGCAAAGAACCTTGCGCGCGCGGTGGATGCGTTGGGACAGCAAAAAGTGGGAGCCCGCAGATGGTCTGGTGAATCCGTCTCCGGAGGGGCTCGAGGCGCTCGCGGCACAACAACTGAGCGAGCGATCTTTTTCGCCGACAGCACTGCAACACTTTGCGTCGTGTCCTTATCGCTTCTTGCTTCAAGCGGTGCATCGCCTTCAGCCGATGGAAGAGCCCATCGAGATCGAAGAGCTGAACCCCCTACAAAAAGGCTCTTTGATGCACGAGACGATCTACGAGACTCTCGTCGCGCTCCGAGAGGCTGGGCTCTTGCCAGTGACCAAAGAGACGCATGCGCAGGCACGTGAGATCCTCGATCGAGAGGCCAGCAAAGTCGCGGAGAGTTTTCGCGCCGAGCTCAAACCGGCGATCGAGCGGGTGTGGCAAGACGCGGTCGCGCAAATCAAAACCGATCTCGCCGAGTGGTTGCGGCGCATGCACGACAATCGCGCCGAGGCCGCGTGGGTGCCTGAGTACTTCGAGCTGTCGTTTGGGTTGCGCAAAGAACAACGCGCGCAGCAGGATCCGAACAGTCGCGAAAAAGACGTGCCGTTGCCCAATGGCATTCGCTTGCGTGGGTCGATCGATCTCGTCGAGCGACACCTGCAGAACGGCAC
>JAYVXK010001099.1:0-3352 GCA_043785265.1 Myxococcales bacterium
TTCTTTTTGCGCGAGACGCGACGCAGAACACAGACCTTGCGCTGCTGTGATGGTCGTATAGGCAAAGTGCTTTTGCTTCCCGTTCCAGTGCACTTCCCATATCGAAGAGTCGGCTGCGATGAGTCCGTTCGACTCTTGGAGACCCACGAGGGGATCGGCGACTTTGGTCTTGAGGATGGACCACGCGGTATCGAGGAGAGCCGTGTCACCCGAAGCGTTGACGTACTCTTCGACCTCCCACAAGAAGAGACCGAATCCGTCGAACTCGATGTTGGGACCATCGGCGTTGGTGTCGCTCTCTTCGGTGCCGTTGCCAAAGTAGCGCACGACCGAGATCTGATAGGGCGCACCTACATACTGTGGATACTTGCCCGCAGACGCAGCGAGCTGAAAACCTATCGCGCGTTTCGCCTCTGCAAAATGGCCCGATCGTGCGAGTGCCACTGTCGCGTAGGCCATGTCACGGACCCACGCGATGTTCCATTTGCCTGGGGCGATGCTCGCGAGAATTTGTCCATCCGAACCGTCCGCGGATGAGACTTGTCCCATGCGAAGCACTGCCTGGGCTTGCGACCACGCGCGTGACTCGAGTGCAGTGGAGGCCTTCGGTGCAGGCTTTTGCCAGGTAGCCCAGTCTTTGACCTCGTCGTCGAGAACGGTTTGCGCGGTGCGACTCGCCATCCATGTGCGAACGCGGTCGACCGCAGGTGCTGCTTGTGCGTCCAAAGCAAGAACAGCAAACCAGCCTGCGGTAGCGCTCGCGTTGATCGCGAGATCTCCGAGGTTGGCTTGGAGTCCCGCGATTGCGTCGTTTTGAGTCGTGCCCGCGTTGTCTGGGAGGTCTGCGTTGCCGAGCAGCGTCGCATAGGGGTTCTGCGGTGAGCACCCATGATGCGACGCGAGCGCGATGGATCCGTATCCCATCGTGACGCCGCTCGGTCCCCACTCGTAAAACGCGTCTCTGCCTGCATTCCAGGCGATGGATTCGTTGTTGCTGTCGGGAAGCGGAGCGCCCGCGCCCAAGTGATAGTTGAAGAGTTGATAGGCGGAGATCGCACCCGCCCCACTCGTCCTCGTCACCTTGAGGACGGTGAACACCGCATTGTCGGCGAGAGACATCGGCGCAAAGTCGTGCTCGTCGATCGTCAGACCTTGCCAGTTGCGCACGACATGCACGATGCCCGTGCCTGGCAGGGTCTCGATGCGCGTGGGGACGATCGCATTGAGCCAAGTCGATTGGCTGCCGATGCGCAGACCCGGATAACTGTCATACGCAAAGTTCCGAGACTCGACCCCAGCAGACGCGAAACGATAGGGGTGCTCGAGCAGCTGCGTGAGCTTGTAGGTCTGCGTGTCCCACGCGATGGATGCGCGTCCGTTGGACGACGACAAGAAGCGCGCGGACGTGTGCGGCTCGGTCGCCGTGGCGATCGATGCAATGGTGAGAGTCGAGAGGACGCACGATAGGAACTTCAACGCACGCACGGATCGTCTCCTTGCCTGTGGTCTTGCGATAGCACCGATCTCCCACTGGAGACAGCAAAGAGTCACTCAGAGATGAGTGACGCGCGATCGCGGCTTATTTATGCCGTAGGGACAGTCGGGCTGCGGAAGATCTCGACCTGTTTGAGGACGATGTCTTGCGTGGGCCGGTCTCCGGCGCCTTTGTCGACACGGGTGATCTTCGGGATGAGATCGACACCGACGACGACATGTCCAAACACCGAGTGCTTGTTGTCGAGCCACGGTGTGGCCTTCTCGGTGATGAAGAATTGCGACCCGTTCGAGTTGGGTCCGCTGTTGGCCATCGAGAGAATGCCTGCGGTCTTGTGGCTCAATTCTCGATGAAATTCGTCGGCGAAACGATATCCTGGATTGCCGCGTCCAGTGCCGAGCGGATCGCCGCCCTGGATCATGAAGTCTACGATCACGCGGTGGAAGATGGTGCCCGAATAGAGCGGCACGCCTGTCTTGACCTCATTGCTGCGTGAGTCGGTCCACTCCTGAGTGCCCGTTGCGAGGCCCACGAAATTCTTCACCGTGTTTGGGGCGCGTTCTTCTTCCAAGTGAATGACGATGTTGCCGAGAGTGGTCACGAACCGGGCATAGAGCTGACCTTGGCCAGGAACGTTGATGGAAGGAAAAGTAGCTGCGGGCATGATTTTTTGGCCTTTCGGAGGAGCAGAGCGGTACTAAATGAGGCCTAAATGAGGGCCCAAATAGGGTGGGGCGCATTTGCGAGAGTACCGCGAAGGTCGCGTCTTATGCGAGTCCTCACGTGCACCGAGCTTGACCCCGTTGTCAGGGTATGAATACTCGTGACCTCGCACGCTTTCTAGCCCCCTCTCGAAAGCGAGGGGCGCGCGCATAAAAAAGAGGCTCGGAGGCCGCTCGTGATCACCTGCCATAAGTGCAGCAAGGAGAACCAGGACCACTACAAGTTCTGTCTCGGTTGTGGTGCGGAATTACCGCGCGACGCCGCGCCAAAACCTTTTGAGGCGCCGCAAAAGACGCCCCCGCATGGCATGAAAGTCATGCCGCCTGGTCCTGCCCCTGTTGCCGCTCCTGTAGCTGTTCCTGCACCCGTCATCGCGCCTCGTGCACCCACGCCGGCGCCCATGCCAGCGGCCGTGGTTGCCGCTCCCCCAGCACCCGCTGCGTCGGGAGGAGCCGGCACTGGGCCATGCCCGCAATGCGCCACGCCCAACCCTGCAGGCAATGTGTTTTGTGCGATCTGCGGTTTTCGTCTGGGTGGTGCAGCTCCGCCTCCGCCGCGCTCGGTGTCGGCGCCGGTTATCGCTCCTGCCGGTTCGGTCGTCTTCACCGCATTGCGCGCGGATGGATCAGAGGCAGGCACCTTTGCATTGCCGAATCAGCCCGAGGTCACCTTGGGTCGCGACACGGGCGGCATATTCGCGGGCGACAGCTACCTGTCTCCACGTCACGCGCACTTCACTTCGCGCGGCCCCGGAAAACTAGCCGTAAAAGACATCGGCTCGCTCAACGGCGTGTACAAAAAATTGGCGCGCGACGTGCCGATGGAGCTGCGAGCCAGCGACGTGTTTCGCATCGGCCAAGAAATCATTCGCTACGAGGCGATCGAGCCGTTGCCTGCGTCGCCTGATGGCGTCGAGCGCTTGGGCGCGCCAAGCAAAGGGTATGTGGGTCGCATCTCTCTCGTGATCGGTCGCGACACCAGCGGCAACGCGTATCCTGTCCCTGAGAGTGGGCTGCACATCGGTCGCGAGCGCGGCGATGTTCTGTTTCCCGAAGACGGTTACGTCTCGGGTCTGCACTGCCACCTTTCGTACGAAAACGGTCGGCTCTTTTTGACCGACCTCGGCAGCTCGAA
>JAYVXK010001100.1:0-3347 GCA_043785265.1 Myxococcales bacterium
GGCGCGAACACCAAGGGATGGGACGTCGCGTGGGCATTCGTTGGCGGGATCTTCACAGTGCTGCCGCCACTCGTCGCAGGTCTCGGCGTCCGCGAGGGATGGTCCACGCTCCCGATGCCGGTCGCAGTGATCGGCATCGCGATGAATGCGATTGGTGGGGCCTTCTTCGCGCGTGCCATGGCGGAAAACCCACACTTCGAGTCGACAGTCCGCATCCAGAACGACCACGCCATCGTCGAGACCGGGCTCTACAGCGTCGTGCGGCATCCGGGGTATCTCGGGTTCTGCATCGGAAGCCTGGGGGCACCACTCATGCTGCTCTCGCAGCCTGCGCTCCTCGCCGCGCCGTTGCTCGCCATCGCGTTCGTGGTGCGCGCCGCGCTCGAGGACGCGACGCTGCAACGCGAGCTGCCTGGCTACGCCGACTACGCGCGCCGAGTACGATATCGCCTCGTTCCAGGGGTGTGGTGACCGACGATGAGCACAGAAGGTGAGCGGTCAGGGTCAGGCAGAGGTGCGCGTGGAGGTAAGAGGGTCAGAGGAGAGGGCGAGAGGGCAAAGAGGGCGAGAGCGGTACCCGTCAGTGACGCGCAACAAGACACGCGCTGGGTCTTCCCACTGAGTCATCCACGCGGCAGCACGAACGCTATTGCATGAGCATCGCGCGCGAAACGTGCCCATCGGCATCGACGCTGCACATCGAGGAGCTCAGGTGGAGGCAGGCGCAGGTGTGATTGCTCTTGCACTCGTCCGGCAGCGGGCTGCAGCTATAGGAGGTCGAACTCGATGCTGGCGGCGCGCCGACTCGCTCCTGTCCTTGCCCAGATGTGGACGTGCACATCTGATCGGCCGTGCACGTCTTGCCGCCGCACGCGAAACCCGCCGCGGCAGAAGTCGTTTCGGTGGGCGCGGTCGGCGTCGTGGGAGTCGCAGCGGCCGGAGCGCCGCCGCAAGCTGCGAACGCGAAGAACAACGGTGCGAGTGTTTTGAACATGAGTGGACCGTACACGAAGTCTTTTCGAGAGACTACGATCTGCGCGAGCGGCACGGCGCATCGCCGACACAGCGATGACGCACATCGCGATTTCACGTCGCGCGCGTGGGCGAACGGTGCGGGGTCAGCCGCCAACGGCGAAGAAAGCAGTGCGTTCTCGGGTAAGCTCGTCGTCGATTCCGTGCTGCACGATCCCTCGAGACACGAGCCCCTTCGCCAGCTGGGTTGGGATGACGAGTTCGTTCGAGCTGCCATCCGACGCATCGTGATGGACTCCGAGTCGCGCTTCACTGAGGACCGGTACTGGCCAATACACCTACTTGACCGACAGCCTGGCAGCTCACCGGAGCACGTCGAGACAACACTCTACGACGGAGCATGCGGTGTCGCCTGGGCGCTGCAGTACCTTCAGGCCAGCGGCGTCGCCACGCTGTCGCAAACCTACCGCGTGGAGTTGGATCGACTTCTGGTCCGCAACCGTACGTCACGCCGCGAATCCGCCAGTCGCGATCGAGCTTCATTTTTGCTCGGGGAGACCCCCATTCGAATGATGTCCTACTGCGGTGGAGCTGCGTCGGCGGAGTGCGAGGATGCCCTCGACGCGTTGATCGCTGGCAACATCGATCACCCAGCGCGCGAGCTGATGTACGGCTCTCCAGGAACGCTGCTGGCTGCGTTGTTCCTATACGAGCACACCGGCAAGCGGCGTTGGCTGGATCTGTTTCGGTTGAGCGCTGCCAAGCTTTGGACCCAGCTCGAGTGGTCGCCTCAGCGCCTCTGTTCCTACTGGACGCAGGAGTTTGGTGGGATGCAGTCGACCTGTCTCGGGGCTGTCCACGGATTCGTTGCCACAACACTGCCGCTGATCCGAGGACGTCGCCTGCTGGATACCGAAGACTGGTGTGCGTGGGAGCGTTGCATCGTCGACCTCGTGCAGCGCACTGCTGATCGTATCCATGGGCAGGTGAACTGGCGTCCTGAGCTGCACGAGAGGGACAAGCCGCAGAAACAACTTCTCCAGTTTTGCCATGGGGCGCCAGGCTTCGTGGTGTGCCTCGCTGGCATGCCGGGCACGGCGCTCGATGACTTGCTGCTTGCCGCGGGCGAGACCATTTGGTCAGCCGGGCCGCTGAGCAAGGGATCCAATCTGTGTCACGGCACCGGTGGAAACGGATATGCATTTCTGAAACTGTTTCAGCGCACACGGGATTCGTTGTGGCTAGACCGCGCGCGCGCTTTTGCCATGCACGGTATCGCGCAAGCAGAGCAGGATGCGGCAAGCTACGAACAAGGCCGCTACTCCCTTTGGACAGGCGACCTCGGCTTGGCCATCTATCTCTACGATTGCCTGCGAGGGAAGCCGCAGTTCCCCACGCTTGATGTCTTCTTCGCGACTGAAGTGCCTTTATTTAGCTTAGCTGAGTAACCTAGAGTCGGGGAGGGGGGATTTGAACCCCCGACGACGAGCACCCAAAGCTCGTGCACTACCGGGCTGTGCGACTCCCCGTGACTTAGAGTCAGGGCTCTCTTAGCACGCGATCGCGACGACCCAAAAGCCTTGCGATGCAGACGCACCCTGGCCGCTTCTGCTGACACCCCCTCGGCCGGAATCTCTGACGCGCCGATCATGCTCCGGATCTCGCAACGCCCGAGAAAATGCCCACTTCGGCTGAGGCACGCCCGTTGCGCTAGTGGTGGCGATGCATCGACGCGACGTTCCCATTCATACACCCTGCGGCGCAGATTGGTCGGAGATGGCACCCGCCGAGGCCCGAACGCGCTTGTGTGCGCAGTGCACCAAGGTCGTTCACGATCTGTCGGGGCGCGACGCGGACGACGTCCAGTCACTCCTCCGCGCGGGACCTGTTTGTGTGCGGTACCTCTTTGACGTTCACGGTCGCGTCTTGCTCGACGGAACTCCCAAAGGCGCGCGCATCATCTCCGCGAGTGCGCTTCTGTCCAAACACGCACGCACCAAGTGGCTCGCGGCAGCCGCGATCGCAGCAGTCCCCATCGTGTTCGAAGCATGCGGCGGCAACGGCGGCGGCTTCGAAGGTCAGTGGCAGCAAGATGCAGGGGATGCGGCCACTCCGCCGACACTAGACGCAAGTTCGCCGACAGCAGATGCCGCCGACGCTAGCGATGCCTCCGTCGACGCATCGAGTGACGCGCCTGACGGAGACTAATCGCGACTCACGTCACGCGCGCGCGGGCTTGATGCTTTCGATCAAACGACGCGTCGTGATCTCGCGCGGAATGACGTGCGTGCGAAGAAACGCTTGCGTGTCGAGGTCGACCTTGCCGATGTCCGCCTCGTAGTCGCGCGTGCCGTGATCTTCGCCGTCTTCGAGGA
>JAYVXK010001101.1:0-3347 GCA_043785265.1 Myxococcales bacterium
CATGGCCACTGTGTACCGCGCGCGCGATCCACGATTGAACCGAGACGTCGCCGTCAAAGTGATTCATCCGCACCTGCGTGATTCGCCCGAGGTTGCGCACCGCTTTCATGTCGAGGCGCAAGCAGTCGCAAAACTGCGGCATCCCAACATCGTCGAGGTCTACGACGTCTCGGCTGAAACCGATCGCGAGCAATACCTCGTCGTCGAGCTCGTTCGCGGTCGGACGCTGCGTGGCATCCTGCAGGATCGTTCGCCGCTACCGCCAGAAGTCGCAGCTGCCATCGCTCTCCAATTGCTCGGCGCTCTGGCGCACGCTCATGCTGAAGGCGTCGTTCACCGCGACATCAAGCCAGAGAACGTGCTCGTCGAGATGGGTGGCGAAGGCGCGAGTTCTACCGAGACGAAGACGAAGATCAAGCTGACCGATTTTGGCATCGCCAAGTTGCTCGACAGCAAAGGCGTCACGAGCACGGGGCAGGTGCTCGGTAGCCCCGCGCACATGGCACCGGAACAAATCGAAGGCGGCGAAGTCGACGCGCGGAGCGACGTGTTTGGCATAGGCGTCCTCCTTTACGAGTGCATGGTCGGTCACCTGCCGTTCGAGGGAGCAAACCCGGCGCAAGTGCTGCGACGCGTGCTCGATGGCCACTATCCGTCGGCAGAAATGGAACGCGGCACAGTGGGCAAGACCTGGAGCATGATCCTCGATCGCGCGCTCGCGCACGACGCAAACGGTCGCTACGCCAATGCCACTGACATGCTCGATGCGATCAACAACGAGCTCGCGCGTCTCGCCGTGACCGATGCGCCTGCGGAGGTCGCGACATACTTGAGCGACGTCGACGCCTACGAAGCTGCTCACGATCAACGAATGGTCGATGCGCTCTGCACGTTGGGAGCAGCCGCGCGCAAGCGCAATGACGCGATCAGCGCGGCCAATGACTACAACCGAGCACTCGCGTATGCGCCGAACGATCCCGCCCTGCTCAAGCTAGTGACGACGATTGCCGCTTCGAGCGCGCGAATCGAGATGCTCAAGAAAGGAGCGCCCGCGCTAGCGCTGATGGTCGGCGCGATGGCGATCGCATTTTTTGCCACGCGCGCTCTCAAAGGCATCACGACCGGCAACACGATTTCGACCGCGCCGAGTACGAGCGCCCAGACAGTGCCGAGCGCGCCGAGCATCACGGCAGAACCGTCTGCGCGTCCGGTTCCCTCCGCGTCGGCGCGTCCAACGCCGACCGCATCGACAGTCGTCAAGATTCCGGCGATCGCGCCAGCACCGTCGTTACGCAAACTCAATTTCGTCAGCGTCAAGCCGCTCCAAGGAGTGACCGTCTCGATCGACGACGCAGCGCCGGAGGGAATTTCAGCCGGATCGTCGATCGACATCGACAGCAAACCGCACGTACTCAGGTTCGGCTGCGTGATGAAAGACGTCTGCGAAACCGACACGCGCATGATCGCCGAAGGCAAAACGGACGACGCGATGTCGATCGAACTCAAAGTCAAACCGGCGAGTGTGATCGTCATGGGCGATCCCACGGTCAACTATGGAATCGCAGAGCATCCGCAGAGCGACGTGAGGGTCGGCTCTCCCGTGAGCGTGAACATGCGCGGCGGCGGCTCGGATGTGATCACCATCATCGACCGCAAGAACCCCACGGTCCCGCTGAAGACGGTGAACATCTCCGCGGGCCAACAGGTCACCGTGCAAATCCCCTAGCGGAACGGGGACGGGGACCGGGACGGGGACGGCGGACGGGGACGGCGACGGGCGACGGGTGCGGCGACGGCGGACGGGGACGGGTGCGGGGGGAGAAAAAACGGAGCGCACTGGAAATGAGCGACGACAAGAACGCGAAGGGCTGGAACGCGATCGGTCCGCGCTATCAAGCCGAACGGGGCTGGCCGCATGAAGAACTCTTCTGGGGACATCGTGTGCCGCCCGAGAGTGAACTGCGTGCACTCGGCGAGGTGAAAGACAAGCGCGCGCTCGTGCTTGGTTGCGGAGGCGGACAAGACATCGTCGCGTTGTCGCGTCTTGGAGCTGTCGGGCTCGTGGGCGTGGATGTTTCGACTGCGCAACTCGACCACGCGCGAGCGCTGCTCAGCGAGCATCAGGTCGTGGCGCGACTCGAGAAACGATCAATGAGCGACCTTTCGATCTTCGCCGACGCGAGCTTCGATCTCGTCGTCAGCATCCATGCGCTCACTTATGTCGAACACGCCGACGCATGCGCGCGCGAAGTGCAACGCGTGCTGACTTCTCGCGGAACGTTCGGCATGAGTGTGCATCACCCGATCGACGCATCGACGGGCGACTCGGTGCCGTATGCCTTCCAAAAGCCCTATTTTCAGGTTGAAACAGATTGGGCGTGGCGATCACTCGGCGGCGAGACGTCGCCGTTCACGAGCTATCACCGCACCATCGCTGACTGGTTTCAGCTCGTCACCGCGGCTGGTTTGACGATCGACAAGCTACTCGAACCGCGACCGAGCACGCACAAGGTCTGGGAGGGGCACGACTACTACGACAAGCTCACCTGGACACCGGGGACGCTCATCATCGTGGCGAAGAAGACGGCGTGATAGACCCGTTGTCATGAGCGAAAATCGTCGCGAGCTCGAAGCAGGGGTCCATGTCGATCTCGATCGCGACTCGACCTACAGCCATTACCTGTGCCTCGATCAAGTCCTCACGGCGCAGAAGCCGCGCACGAACACGCACGACGAATTGCTGTTCATCATTCAGCATCAAACGAGCGAGCTGTGGATGAAGCTCCTCTTGCACGAGCTCGACCTCTGCGTGCAACTCGTGAAGGCCGACAGGCTCGACGAGTCGTTCAAGATCTTCTCACGCGTCGGGCAGATTCAACGCATGCTCTTCGAGCAGTGGGGCGTGCTCGAGACGATGACGCCGAGTGACTATCTCAAGTTTCGTCACGTGCTCGGCAAGGCGAGCGGCTTTCAGAGTCATCAGTACCGCGCGATCGAGTTCGCTCTCGGCAACAAAGACGCGAACATGGTCAAGCCACACGCGCACGATCTCCCGATCGCCGCCGAGCTCGAAGAGCGCTTGCACCGCCCGTCTCTCTATGACGAGTTCCTCAGGTGGCTGGGGCGACACGGTCACGCCATCCCCAAAAACAAGCTCGATCGAGACTTTTCGTTGCCCTACGAAAAGAGCAACGAAGTGCAGGCCGTGTTCCAAACGATCTACGAAGACACGCCCAAGTACTGGAGCGAATACGACATGTGCGAAAAGCTCGTGGACGTGGAGGAGCGCTTTCAGCTTTGGCGTTTTCGTCACATGACGACGGTCAAACGCATCATCGGATTTCGTC
>JAYVXK010001102.1:0-3339 GCA_043785265.1 Myxococcales bacterium
GAGTTCAGCGGCAGCGCTGCAAATGCGCGTGGCGGAGCACGCTGCGAATCAAGGCGATGTTGCCCGCGCCCTTGCGGCGGTGGGCGCTGCAGTCCAGAAAGACCCTGGGTGCGCGCCTGCGCGAGCATTGCAACTCGACATCCTTGCCGATACGGGTGACGCGGCTGGCTTCGCGGGACAGCTCGAGGGCTTTGCAGAGGCGCTCGCGACCGACGATGCGCGAGCGCGAGCGTTCTTACTCGCGGCGACCGTGTGGGCGCTGCGTGCGGGCGATGTGGCGAGCGCAAAAGCGGCGTTGTCGCAGGCAGCCATGTCGGGGATCGATCCGGTCGTCGCGGCGCGCCTAGGCCGCTCACTCGCGACAGCGTTGGACAACCCGGCTTGGCACGATGAAGCGACGCGACGATTGTTGGCGAGCGGCGTGCGCGAAGAAGACGCGGTTGCGCTCTGGTTCGAGCTGTTGCGCGGACGCTTGTTGCGGGACGACGGCGAGGGGGCGAAAAAGGCACTCACAGAGTTGTCAGGGCTCGAGTCGGGCAGTTGGTTAGGTCGCGCGCTCTCGGGCTTTCTGCCAGCCCTTCCTGGTGAAACCGCCGAGGCCCACGCGATGCGCTCGAGCGCCGGGATCGATGAACTCACCGCCGGAGAGACCGACCCTGCACGTCAGAACGCACTCGCGTTGATCGCGGCAGTGCGTGCAGGACGAGCCCAAGGCGAGAGCAACAGTTTCGTCTGGTCGGATGGCGCGCGCGGGAAATTGCGCGCCGTGCTCGATCGCAACCGTGACGATGTCCTCGTTGGGAGCGCAGTCGCCGACATCGAGCGCGCCGCAGGAGATTCGGTGGCGGCAGCGATTGCCGCAGAGCAACTCGCGGAAGCGACTGACGACGCAGAACTCGCTGCGGCATTGAAGCTCGAGTCAGGACTCGCGCGTTGGCGCGCGGGGGACGTGCAAGCAGGGCTCGAAGCGTTCGACGCAGCCACGACGGGAGCCCCCAAATCGGCCCATGTCGTGCTCGGGTGGGCTTCACGCGGCGTCGAACCGGATGCTCTCGATGGACGTCGACGCGCGATCTTGCGCGCAGCAGAAGGCGGGGGAGATCCCCGCATGCTTGCCCTCGAGAGGTTCGCGACTGAAGCGCTTGGTGGCGATGCCACGGATGCCGAGGCCGCCTTATGCGTGCTCGAAGAAGACGGCGCGAGTGATTTCGCCACTGCCGGCGCCTTGGGACGTCTCGTGTGGGCTGAAGGTGGTGCCTCAGGCGCGGACGCGCTGGAGCGCGCCACCGTCCGGATCACGAACGCCGGAGCGCCTGCGCTCGCTGCAGCAGAGCGGCATCGCGTGGCAGTCGGCGGCGACGCCGAGGGTTTGACCGCAGCCGCGCGCGCGTGGTTCGAGTCGGGCGGTGGTCTGACGGCCGGACTCGAGTGGCTCGCAGGCACACTGGCGATGGGTGACCGCCCGCGCGAAACAGCGCGCGCTTTGCGAGCCGTTGGTGCGACGCTCGATGGCGAACAACGCGACGCGCTCGAGGTCTCCGCGGCGCTCTTGACGAACGTCACGCGCGACGAAAACGATCTCGTTCCCTTCATCAATGGCGACGCCATCGCGGCCCGCCTCGCCAACCTCGAACTCGCAGCTCCCGGCTCTGATCCTCGTCGCCGCGCGACCGCTCTCTGCAACGTTGGTGATGCACTTGGCACTGACGCGCAAGCGGATGCAATGGCGCTCGGTGCGTGGTCTCTTTTGGTCGCAGGTGACGTCGCGGGCGCCACCGAAGCCTTTCGCGCGGTGTCTGGGGTGCGCCCAGACGATCTCGCCGTTTGGGAAGGACTGCGCGCGTCGGCCATCGCCGCAGGAGATCCCGGTCTCCGCGCGTCTGCCGCCCAAGAACTCGGTGCACGCTGCACGAACGCAGCGCGTGGTGCTGCGTTCTGGGAAGAAGCAGCAGGGATCTGGCTCGAACACAACGAGACCGACGCCGCCGAGACCGCCTTCGCAGCGGCCTTTGAGCGTGATCCCAAGCGGGCCGTTGCGTTCGACAAACTCTTCCGACGTGTGCGCGAGAAGAAAGACGGCGATCGACTCTTGTCGATCATCGAGCGCCGTCTCCAACACACGGACGATCCGCCCGAGGTTGCCAAACTCTTCTGGGAACAAGCGCGCGTCTTGCGCGAGAAGGGCGACAATGATGGCGCGCTCCTCGCGCTCGAAAACGTCACGATGATCGAACCAGAACATGTCGGCGCTCTCGCTCTCTCTGGCGAAATTTTCATTCGTCGCGGCATGTACGCGGAGGCCGCGGACAAACTCGGCACGCTCGCCAAGCTCGAGGGAGCTCCGCCGAAAAACCGTCTCACCGCGGGTGTTGCCGCCGTCGATCTTTTCGAGAACAAGCTCGATCAGGCTGCAAAAGGGCTTGAAATCCTGCTTGCGCTGCACAAAGGCGGACTGTCTACCCTGCCCGTTCGTGAACGCTTGGCAAAGTCGGCGGCGCGCAACGAGTCGTGGGAGGAGGCCACGAGCATCCTCGAAACGCTCATGAACGAGCGCACGGACCCAGCCGCCAAGATGGACGCAGCTCGCCTCTCGATGGTGATTTTCCGCGACCGCATTGGTGACAAGTCACGCGCCGCAATTGCAGTCACCAAACTTCTCGAAGGCGCACCCGCAGACCCCGAGGCGATCGATCTGCTGCTCGACATCGATCCGCCGAACAAGAAAATGCTCCTCGAACGTGCGCGGACGACCTTGCTCGAAGAAGCCGTGCGCACGCCGAGCGCAACGCCATCGGTGGTCAGACTGGCTCGCGTCGCTCGGGCACTCAATCAGCCAACATTCGAGGAGGCCGCGCTCACGGTCGCGCGAGCTCTCGGTCCTGCCGATCCAAACCTCGACCAAGCGCTCGCGCGGTTTGTTGCTCGTCGAGCGCGAGTGGTGCCGCAGGTGCGAATCACTCCGCAGCACTTGCAGCTCATCATGTCGCCGCTCGACACGGGGCCAATCGCAAATCTCTTCGTGTTGCTCGGTCCCACCCTCACAGAAGCGCTCGGACCTTCGCTCGACGTACTTGGCGTGACCAAGCGCGATCGTGTCGATCCGAAGAGCGGTTTGCCACTTCGCAATGAACTCGTCGCGTGGGCAGGCGCGTTTGGTATCGACGCGATCGAGGTCTACGTCGGCGGCCGCGATCCTCAGGGAGTGCAGGGAATTCCGGCCGAAATACCCGCTCTGATCGTTGGACCGAACGTGACCCTTCCCTTCAACGCTCACACGCGCGGACGCCTCGCGCGAGAGTTGTTTGGCATCATCCGAGGCACCACGATTTTGCGATCGCG
>JAYVXK010001103.1:0-10723 GCA_043785265.1 Myxococcales bacterium
GTCAGAACATAGACCGTCCCATCCAATGGATCGACACTCACTGCCGTCGGCCACCATGCTGTTGGGAAGGCGCCAATGGGTGACAGCGAAGGAGTCGCCGTGTCCACGGAGAAGACCGCGACGGCATTTTCAGTCGCCAACGTGACGTAGAGCCGCTTGTTGGTAGAGTCATACGCGAGTGTGGAAGGACTCTCTCCGTCGATCGCACCCACTTTGACGTCGACAGCGACCTTCCCAGTCGTGCGATCGACGAGAGAGATCGTGTCACCCAAGGCATTGGCGACGGCCATCCACTTCGCATCGATGTACGCCAACTCCTCGGGTGCCTTGCCGACGATCGTGGTGGACGCGGCCTGCTGCGCCACGTCGAGTCGCACCAGTTTCATCTTCGACTGATCATCGAAGGACACAGTGCCTGTCCACAAGGTTGCGTACGCTGTGTTGCCAGTCTTGTCGTTTGGATCGAATCGCAGTGCGAACACGTCGTTCGACCCGACATCAATCGAGCCCGTGATTTGTCCGTAAGTGAGATCGTCCAGACTCACACGAAGCACTTTTTTGTCTTTGACCTGTCCCACGAGCAGAGTCTTCCCATCGGGTGATGCGTCGATCGCACTTGGGAAGGTACCCTTGGGTAAAGTGATCGTCTTGGCCGCGTTCTTGACGATCGAGCCAGTCGTTTCGTCGAAATCGAAGGCAAAAATAGCCCCTTCATGAGATCCACTCGATGCGAGCAGGAGCTTCTTCTGCGCGACATAGGTAAGGCCATAATCGAGTGACGAGGGTGGTGGATAAGTCACGCGCGCGACTTCTGCGTTGCCGCCCGTCTTGAGTAGCGATGTGTCGATCACTCGAATCGAATGAGTGACATATCCATAATCGCTGACAGCGAGGTACTTGGTGTTGCCGATCGCGATCATCGACGACGGAAATCCGCCATCGGTTTGGAACATGAGTTCTTTGCCTGCAGGATCGAGTCGGCGACCATCAGGCAGCACGAAGGGCCGCGTGACGATCTGCGCTTTTGCGAGCGCCTCGCCGGTCGGGTCGATCGCTTTGCACTTGCCAGCGACGACCGCAGGATAGGTCTTCCCATCGAAGCTTCCACATGCCGAGTCGTGCGGGAGAGTCTTCCAGTCGGCCATGGCAGAACAGGTCCACGGCTTGTCGGCTTCGGTCGGGCACTGACCGCACTGGAGCGCGCACGAAGGGTTACCCTTGATGTCGGAGATCACGTCGTCGACACTGGGTAGGGGTTTGGCGGGATCGGGAGTCGAGCCACAAGCGACAGCGATGCCCAAAAGTAACGGCGCGTATTTCATCCGTCTGCTCCGGCATCTTTGGGCGTGGCAGGAGGTGCGACTTCCGGCGGAGGCCACGGGAGTGTCCAGCGTTGCTGAGTCGCGCGATCCCACAGCTCGAGTCTGGTGCCTCGGTGCGTGGCAGGAAACATCACGCCAATGCGAGTCTTCAACTTGGCAGAGATCGAATCCACTGCGCCGTCTGTTTCGGGTGGACCCAGCAGCGGAAAATCAAAGCGCGCGCGTTCGATGAGAGTCGGACCCTCATAGAGCTCCAGCGCGAAGCGGCCCATGGCTCGTGGCGTGGCCTGAGGAGCGCCAAGATCCAACGGGTGGATGCCCACGAGAAACACCTCACCGCGATCCCAACGCAGATCGAAGACCCACTGCTTGCGTTCGGACATCGCAGGCGGATCGGGCGGGGTGTTGCGCGTGGTGGTCGCCATCGCGTCAGCACCAGAAGGCTGCGGTTTAGGCCCATCGGCGAACGCGAGCGCACCGAGCGGCACCACGCAAGCAGAGACGAGCACCATCGCAACGGCGGCACGTGCGCGGCTTCGGCGCGGCGTAGTCAAAACCAGAGTGGGCACTCTTCGCATCGACAACCAAGATAGCGTATCTCGGCGTCATGCGTCCGCCGCGAGACAAGAACGAGCTCATGAGCCGTGCGCGCGCTCTCGAGGGCAAAGCTCTGGAACAACTCGTCACGCTGACTTTGCCTGGTGTGCACACCAAAGGAAAAGTGGGCGAAGCGATGGAGCGCGCTCTGGGCGCGACGGGCACAGGCGCGACGCTCGATTTTCCCGAACTTGGTGTGGAGCTCAAGACAATCCCCGTGAACACGGCTGGCAAGCCGCGCGAGTCGACGTTCGTCTGTGCGGTTCAGCTGGCGGACGCCGATCGCGCCGAGTGGGAGACTTCCTGGGCGTGTCGAAAGTTGGCGTGCGTGCTGTGGATGCCGATCGTGGACCACGGCGACCGAAAGACCATCGGGCGTGCGCTTCTTTGGTCGCCCACCCGCGAACAAGCATGCATTCTGCACGCAGATTTTGACGAGATTTTCGGTGCGATTGCGATCGGTGGCATCGAAGGCGTCACCGCTCATCTTGGCCGTTTCATGCAGCTCCGACCCAAAGCCGCAGACTCTCATGCGCGCGCGCTCTCCGTCGGACCCGACGATTCGCTCATCGCGACGGTCCCCCGCGGTCTTTACCTTCGCGCGCGGTTCACCGGGGCCATCCTCGCCGACCCCAGCGCGACGCCATGAGAGCGAATTGATTGTGTGCCGTGGGACCGTCTATGCTCGACCGCGTGACCCGCGAACAAGTCTGGGAGGCGGTGTCGAGCTTTCTGCGTCGCGAGTTCGGGCGACTGCTCGACGTGCGCGATGTGCGACGTGTTCGACGCGTGGCGGGCGACGGCTGGGTCGTGACTGTGGTGCTCGCTGCGCCGAGCGGTGACCTGCACTTGGCGGACATCTCGGTCGACGAGAACGGAGCGATGACTCCCATACTCGATGGCGATTCTGTCATCGAGTCGGTTCGTCGCGCGCAGACCGTCTCCATGGCGCCTCCTCCTCCAGACGAACTCGACGGCTTTGGCGGTCCCGAAGAAGACGAGGGCGTACCCAGTCTCGACATGCTCGAAATGACCGAGGACCCCGTAGAGGTGCGCGTCGAAACAGCCTTGAAAAAGGGCGATCCAGCGTCGCTCCGAGAGGCGCGCGATTTGCTGCCGCGGCTCTTGGGTGATCACGACAAGCGCGGGACCACGCTTTTGACCATGAGCGAAGTGGAGATCAAACTCGACGAGAAGATGCTCGCGAAGGGATATCTCGAGGCCGCCGCTCGTGAGTTTGGTGATCGCTTCGACATGCCCTCGCTGGAGAAGGCCGCCGCGCTCTCGCTCGAATTGCTCGGCAAGGATGGCTTCGCGGGGTCACCCATCCATGCCTTGCTCGAAGAGAGTCGCGCGCGTCTGCGGCCCGTCGCCAATTTGTTCGACGCCCGCAGCTTTCAAAATCTCTCACCCGAGATGCGTGCCTTCATCGAACCGCACGTGACGTTGCGCACGGTGGCGCCACACGAAGTGCTCGTGAGCGAAGGCGAGACCTCGAACAACGTGTTCGTGGTCAAGAGCGGATTGCTCGGTGTTTGGCTCGAAAAACCGTCTGGTGGTCAGTGGATGGTGCGCTGTTGTTTTCCGGGTTGGTTGCTCGGTGAGTCGAGTGTCCTCGTCGCGAAAGACGCGCGCTGCACCGCGACTCTGCGTGCCGAACGCGTGAGCGAGATCTGGACGATCGCCGCAGCCAAGATGCGCGAAGCCATGAACAAAGATCCGGCGTTCGCCGAGCGCATCGCACAGACCAAGCAACTGCATCGAATCGACAGCTTCTTTTCGATGCACGAAACGATGGGGCAGCTCGACGTGCAAGTGCGCGACGAGATGCTCTCGTGCATTCAGCGCCTCGAGACCTTCGACGAAGAAACGATACTCTTGCCAGCCAATGTCGTGCCCCAAGTGGCTTGTTTGGTGGCTCGCGGTGAGATCGCGCTGTTCGAAGACGGTAAACCCAATGCGCCCATCGGAGTGATCGGCGCAGACTCGTTTTATGGAGTGCGCGACTCACTTCACCAGATCGCCGGATCGGTGACTGCCATTGCTCGCGCGGGCACGACCGTCGCGTTCTTCGACGCAGAGAGACTGCGAGCTCTCTGCGAACGCAGCCAAGAGCACGTAGTCGCTGTGCTCGAGCGACTTGGGTAAGACTGCTGCGGTTGGGTGACGGACTACGGGGTTGCGGTCGGCACTACAGGAGCGAGCGTTTCGTCTTGGACGCATGATCCGAGTTCGAAGAACATGAACTCGAATGCGTACTCTTGGTCGCCGAGCGAGGTGGGGTACTGGCTGCAGTCATCTGGGAAGACGCTGGGGCCGTTCGGTGCCGCGTTGAGCGCGTGGAAGTCAGCGAAGGCTGCGCGACCGCACTGCTTGGCAGGCGACAACGGGCCAGCATCGACGCCACCGTCCGGGTCGGTGGTGGGCGTGTTGAACGAGAGATACTTCACCGATTCTGCGCCGCCGCCATCGGCAACCGCAGTTGCGCGCGCCCAGCGTGACGTCGCGAGTTTGACCTTGGTCACGTTGTTTCGCACGAAGTTCGGATCGATGCTGACTTGTCCGGCCTTGCCGCCGAGATTGCCGCCGAGCCACTCATCGAACGCTTTGCCTTTGGGGATGCTGGTGTCGATGAAGTACGGAGAGTTGGTTTGCGGTGCGTTGAACGGCGTCCACTCTGCGGCGGCCTGAAATTCAGCGGGGCCATGCGGCGCCGCGAAAAAGTCGTAGCCGTAGTGGGTGCCAAGTACACGGCCGCCCATGTCCAAGAAGGCCTTCACGCCGTTGTAGACGGCAGCGCCTTTGTCTTGGGCAGGTTGACACTCGCACGAGTTGACCAACATGTCGTACTTGGGAAGATCGGTCGTCCACAGACCTGTGGCGGGTGTGGTGGCGACTGTGCCGACCTTCTGCGCGCCAGAGTTGTTCTCGGCGTAAATGCGCACGTGTCCGTTGCCGCTACCTACCGTGAACTCCGAATCGTCGATTCCGAATTTGCGCATGGTGCACTCGATCGGATCGCACGAAGACGCGATCGCGACCATGGGCATGTCGCCCTCGCTCGCTTTGCGCGGCAAGTGCGTGAGCGTCGGCGACACGACATTGTCGGCGCACGCGGCAACGTTTGCGACGGTGACCTGTCGACGCCACTTTCCGGTTTGAATCACGAGAGGAACATCAGCGCCCGCGGGGACGTCCTTGAGCGTGAAATGGCCCGTCGAATCGGTCACGGCAGTCGCGATTGGATCGCCGCTCACCGTTCCGCATCGATCGCAGGTTGGACCGTTGACGATGGGATCGGGCTTACCGTTTGGAACGTAGACGATCACATTGTAGAGGCTGCGTTTGCCCGCTGGATCGTAGACGATGCCGCTGAGCGTGGTCGTGCCCGTCGTGCAAGCGACCTTCCTGCAGCGGAGATCCGTGCACGGCGGCGAGGTGTCGGGCTGCGCGGCATCGGGCGTCACGCTGGTGTCGATGGTGTTGTTCCCGTCGATGTCGCCATCTTTGGGAACGTTGGTGACGGTCGAGTCGTCACCACCACAAGCCCAAAGAGAAACGGCCACCGCAGAGCAACCCAAAGTCAGAGCAAAGAATGCAGCGCGCATGATGTACCTCCAAAGATTCGCTATAAGCCCCGCGAATGCGGGGACTCTACACCCGCTCACTCCGTAAAATCGAGGTCTTTCCCGTAGGTCTCTTCGAGCGACCCAAGACCGATGAACGCGAGCAACAAGCACGGCACCCCGACCGCGAGCGCGGCGCCTGCGACACCAAGCGAGCTCGATTTGAGCGCGGCAAAAGTGAGTGTGATCGGCACGGTGGCGCCGCGCACGAAGTTGGGCGCCGTGGTCGTCGCGGTCGCGCGGAGGTTGGTCCCGAATTGCTCGGACGCGCTCATCATGAAGACGGCCCAATACCCGCTGCCAAAACCAGCGAGCGCGCAACAGGCATAAAATAGGGCGATCGAGCTCTTGCCGACGAGGAAGTAGAGCGCGATGGACACCACGGTGATCAAAAGAAAGATCCCCACCGCGCGTTTGCGGCTCTTGAGGATCTGACTGAGTGTGCCGCTCGACAAGTCTCCAAGGGCCAGACCTGAATACGAAAACAGAATCGCCATGGCTGGATCGGGCAGCGTGGCGAGTCCGAGCGCGCCGCCGATCGCGTCACTGTATTTGATGAGCACACCCACGACGTACCAAACCGGAATGCCCACCAAGATGATGGCGCCATAGCGACGCAGACGTTTCCACGACGTGACGAGCAATAGGAAGTTGCCGCGTGACACGCCGACGTGCGCTTTGGTTTTTTCGTAGAGCCCCGATTCGAGCACTCCCACGCGAAGCAAAAGCAGCATCAACCCAAGACCGCCGCCGATGAAATACGACGTGCGCCAGTGAGTGAGTTTGCCAACGAGCGCCGCAACGATGGCGCCCGTGATGCCGACCGTGGCGACGATCGTCGCGCCGTAGCCGCGTGATTCTTTGGGCAGTGATTCGCTCACGAGCGTGATGCCCGCGCCGAGCTCACCCGCGAGACCAAGACCTGCAACGAACCGCGCGACTGCATATTGCGGAATCGAATGCACGAAGCCGTTGGCGATGTTGGCGAGCGAGTACAGAAAGATGCTGCCGAACAAAACTGAGAGTCGACCGCGCTTGTCGCCGAGGACTCCCCAGAAGATGCCGCCAAGGAGCATCGCTCCCATTTGCATGTTGTCGAGCAGCACGCCGGTGCTGAGCAAATGCTCTTTGTCGACGCCAAGGTCGATCAAGCTTGGGCGACGAACGATGCCAAAAAGCAGCAGATCGTAGATGTCGACGAAGTACCCAAGCGCCGCGACGATGACCGCGAGCGCGACTTTGCCCCGCGAAGTCATCCACCCATCATGTCGAGGAACGGGGCCGCACCCAAGAGCGAAGTGCCGCCGTCGATCAGCAGTGTCGCGCCCGTAACGTAAGCACCCGCGGGAGACACCAAGAAGGTCACGGCCTCACAGACTTCTTCGATGGTGCCCCAGCGACCAAGCGGCACCCGTCTCTTCAGATTGGCTTCAGCGTCAGCGGGCGCCAATCGCGTCATGCCTTCTGTGTTTTCGATGGGACCGGGTGCCACCGCGTTGACCCGAATGCCAAAGCGACTCCACTCGAGAGCGAGATCGCGCGTGAGTTTTTCGATCCCGGCCTTCGCGGCGCCTGCGTGACACTGCAACGGCGTCGGAATGTTGGCTTGCGTGGCGGTGATGTTCACGATGTGACCTCCCTTTTTCGAGAGGTGCTCGAAGGCAGCGCGGCACGCGTTGAAGGTGCCGCAAAGGTCGATGTCGATCACTGCGCGAAAACCGTTGGCGCTGAGTGACGCTGCGGGCGCGAGAAAATTCCCGGCGGCGCTGTTGACCAGCACGTCGAGTGATCCATGCTCACTCACACATTCGCCGATGGCCTTTTCGACATTCGCGTACTCGCGAACGTCGCACGCGTGAGCGCTCGCAATTCCTCCGGCAGCCCTTATTTCGGCTACGATCGTGTCGAGTTTGGCTTGCGTGCGACCCAGCAATGCGACGCACGCTCCTTGTTCTGCAAGTCGCTTGGCGATGCCCGCTCCGATGCCGCTTCCACCGCCTGTGACGAATGCGACTCTGCCCTTGAGAAGTCCACCAATGAAGACACTCGACATGCGCGCGTGTCTACCTGTCCTGGCTCATCGAGGGAACGGGTATCGTGCGGTTACGCCGCGACGGGCGTCGCACGTACGCGGAACACGCGACGCCACAGCGGGTAGCTCCAGCACAAGAACACCAAGTGACTGGTGACGATGCGCACGAGCCAATAGAGGTGCGCCCCGCCTGGCACGACTCGCAGCGCGACCTCGTAGAGCACACCATTGAGCACGAGCGCGACGATCTCGACTGCGGTGTAACCGATCGCTTGATGCGTCAATGAACCGCCACGCGCACGAAACGCAAAGTGTCGATTGCCGATGAAGTTCGCGATCCCGCCGATGACGAGCGCAGGGACGTTCGCCATGTGAGCCGACACACCAAACCCGCTCACGAGCAGCGCGAGCACGCCAAGGTCGACGGCGGTGGCCATTGCACCTGCCAAACCCGATCGCATCCACTGCAAGAGTTCGCGGGTGAGCTTGTGCATACCCCACACCTAGCAACATGAGGGCCACCTCACGTTTAGCGTCCTCCCCACGAAACTGCGGCGAAAAGGGGCCTTGGGGTGTGAATCCGAGTTCGCGCGTGTAGCGAATTTGCGACGCGCTCACGTTTAATGGGGTGGGCGACCACACGTGGCATCGTCGTCTGCGATGTCGGCAAGTCCTGCGAGATCGGCGAGACGCGTGGGATGAAACGGCGGGCGCGGAGTGATGGGAAGCGCGGCCGTGCCGCCTCTTTCGGTGAGCAAACGCGCACACAAAGCGACGCACGATTTGCCCTGACACCAGCCCGTACCAAAACCCGTGTAGCGCTTGAGCGACTCGAGATCTTTGTGCCCGCGTGCGACTGCTTCGTCGAGCTCGTGGAGCGTGACGTCTTCGCAGCGGCAGACGAGCGTCTTGGACATCACTCGTCAGAGTAGCGAATCGCGACTCGATCGCGATCGATTTACGTGCTTAGTTTGCTGGCCCCATGCAGAACGTTCGCCTCGTCCACGAGTTTCGCTTCGAAGCCGCTCACCGCTTGCCCAAGGTCCCCGATGGCCACAAATGTGCTCGCTTGCACGGCCATTCTTTCAAGGTCGAGCTCGCGATCGCCGGGCCCGTCAATCCAGACACGGGCTGGCTCATGGACTTCGGCGATCTGTACACACTGTGGAAGCCGCTGCACGACGTGCTCGACCATCACTACTTGAACGAAGTCGTGGGACTCGAAAATCCCACGAGTGAGATTTTGGTGAAGTGGCTTTGGGACCAACTCAAGCCGCGGTTGCCCATTTTGGAGCAAGTTACACTGTGGGAGACGTGCGAAGCGCGCTGCGAATATCGCGGCTGAAAACACGCTATGATGCAGAGATGAAGTTCTCTTCCTTTTCTGCCATTGCGCTCTTCGCGACGTTGATCGCTCCGACGTTTGCCGCATGCGGTTCGTCCGACCCTGTCGCAGAATTTCCGGACGCCGGATCGGACGGCGATAGCAGCACCCTCACATGTACTGGAGGGAAGACGTCTTGCGCAACGAGTGCAGCCACGGCGTGTACGGACTTGACGAGCGACCCACAAAATTGCGGGTCGTGTTCGGCTTCGTGCAAGACCGGCGACCTCTGTTGCAGCGGAAAATGCGTGCAGAGCGCATCGTGCGACTTTGCCGTCCTCAAGCTCGATGCGTTCAAGGGCAATCAGAGCGGAGGCGATTGGATTCACCTCGAAGGCAAAGGCTTCACGAGCGACATGAGCGTGTTCATCGGCGACGGGCGCGCTGCCCTCAAGGTGATTGACGCAACGCACGCGATCATTCAAACGCCGCCTGGGCCGGTGGGCACCTACGACATCACGATCAAAAATGCGTCTGGCACTTCGCTCACTCGCAGCTTGTTCATCTATATTTCAGCCGGTTTGACGCTGCCTTGGCAGAAGAAGCCCATGCAGACCGTGCGTGGTGAGCATCCTGGTGTGGCCGTGCTCCAAGATGGGCGTGTGCTGGTCGCGGGTGGAACGCAGGTGCCAGACAACGCCTCGCTCGCCCTCACGACCGGGGAGATTTACACGCGATCGAGTGACACGGTCGTGCCCGTGACCAACACGATGATTGTCAAACGGTGGCGCGACGCAGCCGTGACGATGCTCGACGGGCGCGTCGTCATCGCCGGCGCAGGCGAGTGCACCCTCGATGCCTGTCGAGCGATCGATCTCTTCGATCCCAAGACGGACAAGTTCATGCCCAGCAAAGCGCTCCTCACCGAAGCACGAAACATGGCGTTCGGTGTGCTGATGGTCGACGGTCGGGTGATGTTCATGTCGAACGCGTCCAAGACCGTGGATGTGTACGACCCCGACCAAGACAGCATCACCGCGATCCCTCTCAAGGTCGTGCACTTGTTTGGCGCGCGCATCGTTCGCTTGCGTGATGGTCGCGTCATGGTGATGGGCGGCGATGGATGCGACGGCGTCAATCCGTGCACTTTGGCGCAAAAAGACGCCGAGATGTTCGACCCGCAGACGAACGCGTTCGCGCTCGCTCCTCCCATGAAAACAGGTCGATCGCAGTTCACCGCGCACACCTTGCCGGACGGACGCGTGATGGTGTTTGGTGGCGCGTCGAGTTCAGCTGGCGGCGTCGCGAACCCGATGCAAGACATCGAGGCGTACAACCCCAAGAGCGATCAATGGGACACGCAGACCTACAAACTCTCAGTCGGTCGAACGTGGCATGCGAGTTCGCTCGTACGAGACGGCACCATTCTGGTCATGGGTGGCTACACCTCGAACGGGTCGTGTGCGCCTTCTGCGTCGGTCGATCAAGTCGACCCCATTGCGGGCACTGTCGTGTCCTTTGGCACCTTGCCCAGTCCCAACACCGAGTGGAACGCCGTGACGTTGCTCGATGGCTCCGTGCTCGGCGTGGGCGGGGGTGCATGCGGTGGCAATGCGTTGCCCGACCTCGATTTCTTGCCCGGCGCTGCCCCTCCTCAATGAGCGGCTCACCCCGTAAACGCGCCCGCGCCTGGAATTGCCTATCAAAGCCCTTGCGACTGCGTTGACGTTCGGCTATCTCCAGCGGCCCCATGTTCATCATGCTCAGCAAAAAGCCCCGCAAGACCAACCGCGGAAAGACCGCGCGCTTTCGCGCCAAGATC
>JAYVXK010001104.1:0-3321 GCA_043785265.1 Myxococcales bacterium
CAAACCGCATATTTCAGCCTCTGCGCGCATCTTACTTCGTCGGGAAGAAAATCGCGGCGCTCTCGTATATCGTTGCAGTATGCAACCTATGGGACCCCCGGGCGGCTATCCACAACAACCGCAGCAAGGCTATCCGCAAGGACAACAGGGGTATCCGCTGCAGCAACAGCAGCAAGCTTATGGTCCACCGCAACAGCAGGGGTACCCCCAACAGCAGCAAGGTTGGTCGCCTCCAGCGCGACAGCCTTCGCGGAGCATCGCGCTCATCCTGATTGGTTCGGGGTCGTTGCTCGTGTCGATGCTTGCGTTCTTGGTGTTCGCGTACAACGCGTACGACTACTCCAACGCGGAGGACAACTTCGCGAGCATTCCAGACTCGGGTTGGATCGTCGACATGGTCAAAGACGCCGACATGCATCGCATGATGCTCTTTGGAGCGGTCGCGGTGATCTTCGGGCTCGGCGGACTCGTGTGCGGCGGTTTCGGTTTGCGAAAGCGCTGAGACTGTCGTCGGTCTATGCTGCGAGCGCGTGCAGACTTCTCAACTCGTCGCTCCATTGTTCGTGGTGCTCGCCAGTGTGGTGAGCGGCTCGCTCGAATGCAGCACGCACGAAGACACCAAGGCTCAACACGGCGCTCAGTTGTTCACGCGCACCTGCGCGGTCTGTCATGGAGAGCGCGGCGAAGGGTATCGCGCAGACGACGCCCCTGCCGTCTCGCACCCCGACTTTTTGGCCACGGCGAGCGATGGCTTCCTGCGGCAGGCGATCACCAACGGACGCGCGGGCACGACCATGTCTGCATGGGGACGAGTTCGTGGCGGACCTCTCGCGCCTGCGGATGTCGACGATGTGATCAGTCACATGCGCACGTGGCAAACCAAAAAAGTCAAAGCAGATGATCGACCCAGCATGGGAGATGTCACGCGCGGCAATGAGATCTACGCGCGTGAGTGCACGAGATGTCACGGCGCGCGCGGCACAGGCGGTCCCTTCGAACACATCGGCGACGGCGAGCTTCTCTCGAGCGCAAACAACGGGTTTCTTCGTCACGCCATTCGCCACGGACGCGAAGGCACTGCCATGCCCGCGTTCGATCTCACGCTCGGCGATCGCGGCATCGAAGACGTCATCGCGCTCTTGCGCAACTGGCAGCTCGCGCCCGACGGCACGTCTGCTACGCAGCGTGGTCAACACCAGACGGCCGTGCGCGAACCTCCGCCTCCTCCCCCGCCACTTCCACTCGGACCCGTGCCTCTCAATCCGCATGGTCCGGAGCCGGTCGGTTTCAAAGCAGACCCTGGGGCAACCCCCGCGGATGTGATCAAAGCGCAGCTCGATCGTCACGCCAAGATGGCCATCCTCGATGCACGCGCGCCTTCGGACTACATGTTTCAACACATCGCAGGCGCCGTGAGTGTGCCGTTTTATGATCCTGATCCGTACGTGAATGACCTGCCTCGCGACGCGTGGCTCGTGGCGTACTGCTCGTGCCCGCACGCAGAGTCTGGGATGCTCGCGCGGAAGCTGACGGCCAAAGGATTCACCAAAGTCACTGTGCTCGACGAAGGTCTCGGCGTCTGGGTGCGTCGCGGCTACCCGGTGGCCACTGGCGAGAAGCCCTGATTTCAGGCGTTTTATCCATGCATTCCGCACATTCTTTGGCGAAGGAGCCGCGAGCAGTCTGTCTGCGATGTCGTCGACCCGAGCGCGTTTGCTACTGCCGCTTCTTGCCACGACTCGAGACCAAGACGCACGTGGTGCTGCTTCAACATCCGCGAGAGCGAGACGTACCGATCGGCACCGCGCACATGGCGAACTTGTGTTTGCCCAACTCGGAACTTCTGGTCGGAGTGGACTGGGATCATGACCTCGCGCTCTCGCGTTGGCTGGGAGATGCCGCGCGCCCAGCGGTGCTCCTCTATCCAGGGGAAGGCGCCCGAGACGTGACGACTGATCCACCAGAAGGTCCGGTGACACTGGTGGTCGTCGACGGGACGTGGTCGCAAGCGAAGAAGCTGGTCAAGACCAACGCGTGTCTGCGGAGTTTGCCGCGCTATGCGTTCACGCCGCCGTCACCGAGCGAATATCGCATCCGACGCGAGCCGCACGAAGACTACGTGTCGACGATCGAAGCATTGATGCATGTGCTCGGCGCGCTCGAAGCAGACGGCACGTCTGCGGCTTCGCCGCAGCGTGGTCAACACCAGGGTGCGGAACGCTTTCGCGCGTTGCTCGATCCATTCCGCGCGATGGTCGACGCGCAGATCGCTCACGCGAAGGCGCTTCACACGCCACGCAGCATGAGACCGCGAACTCCGAAGCCTCCGCGCGCGCGAGTCCCGGCTGTGATTCACGATCGAGAGAACGATCTGGTGTGCGTCTACGGAGAGGCGAACGCGTGGCCTTATGGATCGGCCGAACGTCACGACAATCCGGAGGGACTGGTGCACTGGGTCGCGCTTCGCATGAGCACAGGCGAACTGTTCGAGCGTGTGATCGCGCCCACGGTGCGCATCGCGACCAACACCACGCGATGGATCGAACTCGACCACGAGACGTTGATCGGAGGCGTCGACCAGGAGACGTTCGCGCGAGACTGGCGAGCGTTCATGCGCGACTCGGACGTGATGTGCTCGTGGGGCACCTACGCAACCAAGCTGTTTTCAGCCACCGGAGCGATGTTGTCGGACACGCATGTCGACATGCGCGAAGTCGCACGGCAATGGGCCAACGGTCGAACGAAGATCGGAACTCTCGACACATTCGTCGAGACGATCGGCGCGTCGTCTACTGCGTCGCTGACATCCGGTCGCGCGGGTCGCCGTCTTGCGGAGCTCGTCGCGGTGACGCGTCGCTTCGCGGAGAGCTAGGCCGCGATCCCGCCGTCCCCGTCCACCGTCCCCGCTCCCGTCCCCGTCGCCGCTCCCGTCCCCGTCCCCGCTCCCGTCCCCGTCCCCGTCCCCGCACCCGCTCCCGTCCCCGCTCCCGCTCTCAATCCGAGAAGTCGTTGGTCAAGTACAGGTGACCGCTCACCTCGAGCAGGCCCACACCCACGCGCTTGAACGCCGGGTTCATCATGTTCATGTAGTGGCCGTGCGCCGCACCCGAGCCTGGGCCCTCGTTGTACATGGCGAGTTGGATCGCGTCGATCTGCTGGAGCTCGTTGGTCGTGGGATCGCTGCTCAGCTTCGTCCAGCCATTGGGGTCGCCCTGGTTCTCGCCGGCGGTGCTCTTGAAGCCGCTCGACCAAAGCGTGTTGTTGTTGCCCGCCGTGATGAAGTGCTGGTGCGGTGTGTGATCTTGCGACAGTTGGAGCGAC
>JAYVXK010001105.1:0-10686 GCA_043785265.1 Myxococcales bacterium
ACATCTTTCGACAAGGTGCTCGCCAAGGTCGACGCCGCTATCAAGGCAGCCGCGTGAACCCGCAGAGTGGGTACTTTCTTCTGGGGAGCTGTACTAAGGACCAAAGCAGAAATCCATCAGGCTGGGCTGTGCCTAAGGTGGTGTACACGGGACTCCAAAGCGATCGAACCCCAAGCTCCCACCGACGCACGCCAACTGCTGCAAAACCTCCCAAAGCGGGCGATGCGTAGACGCCGGGAAAACCAAAACGCGCTCCTCCTTCGAGTCCGAAGAGGAAGGTGACGTGCCGCTCCTGGTCTGGGAGCGGATCGATGGGTGCGTGCATCGCGACGGGCGGTTGAACGATCGGCGGTGTAATCGGCGGTGTGATCGTGATCGGTTCGGCTCGAGTGGGCGCGGGAGGCAGCGTGACGAACAACGCCTCGACCGTGGGTACCAGTTCATCGGGAGTCGACATGTCTCGAATCGCGTGCCGTCCGTCGCGAGTGATGAACGTGACTGTCGCCTTATCGCCCGTCACTTCGACGTCGATTTCGCGGCAGTCCGTGCTGGCACTCGGCAAACTTCTCACACGCTCCTCCAGTCGACTGGCTGCGACGCGCCACGGGTCGTCCGCCCCCGGAGGAAAGAGACGAACGATGCACTCGTCCGCTGCGGCAGATCCAGCCGCCGTGATCGTCGCACCGGCCGCGAGAATCAGCCCCAAGCGCGTGATCGCCCCACTGAGCGCCATGGTTTTGATGTTCTACACAGTGTCTTCGTCACTCGCCCCGTCAACCTTCATTTTTTCATGGCGGCCGGGGCAACGAGCAGACGACGAACAACTACTCGAGACACTTCTCCATCGCGTCTGCGCTGTTCGCTTTCATGGCGCAGTCGTAGTCGGCTGGTTCGATTTCGCTGGTGCAGTTGCGGAAAGCGTCGTCGTTCTTCGCCTCGTTCTTCTCGCGCTCTTGCTCGGACTTGATGTCTGCGGAGGATGCATCTTTTTTGGTGTCCCGAACGACCAACTCTGCATAGTGCTCGATCATGGAATCGCATTGAGTCTGCGAGACCTTCTTGCTGCAACCGCTCGCGGCAACGCATGCGAGCATGACGACGGCGCAGCTCTTCACCGCAGACATCGTTGAATCTCGTCCGTGCTTTGCGCGTTCTTCACGCAGGCCATCATGCTGTCGCTCACTCGGCGACCCACGCAGTCTTTCATTTCGGGCGATAGCTCGATCCGCAGGTCTTCTTGCTTCTTCGAGATCGCTGCCGGATCCGTGATGTTGAGCGCCTTCATCTCCACGCTCACGTTTTGATCGACGATGAGCTGACAGTCTGCCTCGCTCGCTCTGCGTCCACACGCCGCGATCACAAAAACGAAGCCGATGGAGAGGAGTGCGCGACGCATGAACAGCGCATCTCGTAGCGCAACTGACGCGTGGGAGGTAGCCAATTTCCCGCGCCGAGGAGCGCAGGTCTTAGTGTGCGTGCTACACTCAGTCACCATGGCGCAAGCGCCGAAAGAGCCTGTTGTACGCCGAACGGCGAAGCCCGAAGACTGGCTGCGAAAAGCCATGGGCGCCAAGTCGGCTGGGGCACGCGCGCGGTTCGCACACAAAGGTTTGGCGAGTCGCGCACCGCTCGACAGGACGACCCACGCGATGTTGCTACGGCAAGTCTATCTGTCGCATTTCGAATCACGAGATTTCGAGCAAGCACTGACCGTGGCGGAGGACGCTGTCACCGTCGGCGTGTTGGTAGACGTGTTCCACCAAGACGCAGCGCGCGCGGCGGTGGCTGCGGGTGACGTCGACCGCGCTGTGTTTCACCTCCGCAGCGCAACGCGACGAGCCCCCGCCAATCGGCGCGCGGTTCATCATTGGACGTTGGGCAGCCTTCTCTTTCTCGCGCAGCGCTATGACGAGTCGATCGCAGCGCTCGAGCGGGCGGCGCGTTGGGGCACGTCGGACAAACCTCTCTATCGTGCGCAGCTGGCGCTGGTGCGCATTGCCGCTGGGCAGCGAGTGAGCGACGTCCAAGCGACGATCGACGACCTGGCAGAGGCCGCGTGCGGACAAGGTTACGGCCGCTTCGTGCTGGGTCACCTCGCCTATGCCGCGCGCGAATGGCAAGCAGCCCGCCGCTATCTCATCGCCTTCGTGAAGCGGACCGAAACGGCGCGACCTGCGATGAGCATCGCACTCTCAGGAGAACTCACCATGGCGAAAGCCACTTTGGCCAAGATGGCGGAAAACTGATCCACCCACCACCGCAGAACCGCCTCCCCAAAACGCGGCGATCTACGATGATTGGTGCTAAATTAGGGACATGTAGATCCCGGTTCGGCCTTTGCACCCGAACGGTTCGAGGAAACTCACGATGCTAGCGATTCTCGTAGTTGCGTTCGCCGGAGGACTCATCCTCAACATCATGCCGTGCGTGTTGCCGGTGCTGGCGCTCAAGGCGTTCAGTGTCGTGGAGCATTCGCGAGACGATGCCAGCAAGCGCCGCAAGCATGGGCTGGCTTACACGATGGGAACGATGAGTCTCTTCATTGGGCTCGCGATCGTCGTGCTCGTCCTCAAGGCGAGTGGGCGCAAGTTTGGTTGGGGCATGCAGTTCCAACATCCTGAGTTCGTCGCGGTGATGACGGCGATCGTGTTCGCGTTTGCACTCAACGCTCTTGGTGTCTTCGAGCTCGCGATCTCGAGCAGCCGCGAAGACGGCAGCGACGACAAGTTCTGGGGCTCGTTCTCCAACGGGTTGTTTGCCGCGCTCATGTCCACACCCTGTTCTGCGCCCTTTTTGGGCACCGCAGTCGCGTTCGCGCTCGGCTCGGACGCCGCTCCATGGCAAACCGTGCTCGTCTTCGCGACGATCGGGTTTGGTCTCGCCGTGCCCTACCTGGTGCTCACTCTCGTGCCTGCGTTCTCGCGCGTGCTGCCAAAGCCCGGCGCATGGATGGAGACTCTCAAGCAGGTGATGGGCTTCTTGTTGCTCGCCACTGCCGTGTGGCTCATGCGGACGATGTTGGTCCAAGTCACGCCAGAGAGCGCCAGCTCCTTCTTGTTCTTCCTCGTTGCTCTCGGCTTCGCGCTTTGGCTCGGCGGTCGCTTCGGCGGCGTCGCAGTTCCACCGTTTCGGCGATGGGTCATTCGTGCGGTGCAGGTCGGCGGTCTCACCGCGTTCGTTTACTTCTTCGTGACCTTCGCCAAACCCGAAGTCATCGCAGAGGCGACGACGAATCCCGGAGGCATGGGCGTCAAGTACGATCCCGTCGTGAAGGACGGGCACCTCGCGTGGGCCCGGTTCAGCAAAGAACGACTCGCCTCGGAGAACGCGCGTCATCGACCCGTGTTCTTGGACTTCACCGCCAACTGGTGTGCCTCGTGCCAGACGAACGACAAGGCATTCATCGAGACGGACACAGTGCGGAGCGCGTTCGAGCGGTCAGGTGTGTTGCCCATGAAGGTCGACATGACCAACCAGGACGACGACATGGACGCCATGGTCGAAGACGTTCTCAAGGCTGAAAAAGGCCGCAGCGGCATCCCGATCTACGTCATCATCTATCCCGATGGCTCACGTGACTTGCTCCCACTGGTCGTGACTTCGGCCTTGGTGTCCGAGCATCTCGACGCGGCCGCGAAAAAATATCCGGCCGAAAAGTTTGCGAGCAACTGAGTTCGTGCGAACGCCATGAGCGTGAGCCAGCGACTCGTCGCGATCGTCTCGTGCGGACTCGTGTGCGCCTGCAGCCGCGTACCTGAGCCGCCGATCGGCGTAGTGGACTCATCCACCGTCAGCCAAAAGGACGCGAGTGTGGTCGACGCAACCGCGCCTGATTCAGCCGATGCGAGCGCTGCATGCGGCATCACACTCGCGGGGGCGAAGTGGTCGGCCTCGTGCCAATCGTGGGTCGACACGCACTGCTGCGACGGCGAACGCATCTGCGCCAACGACATCGTGTGCGCGTCGTGGGTCGATTGCATCGACAAATGCAACGGATCATCAGACCCGATTTGCCAGAAGAAATGCGGCCCGATCCGGATTGGATTCCAGGCCGCATACAACTGCATGTTCGACCCGCCCGACGGCTCGCCCAAGCTACCGCCTGAGTGTGTCTGGCCTTAGAGGTCAGTCGCCTGAGGCGTCCACGATGCCGCCGTCGCTCCCGCCGCATGGGGGAAGTGTGCCGCCATCTGCGCTCGATCCGTTCTGGCGAGTGGTGGATGCACACCCCAAAGGCTTGTTGCTCCAGCGGAAGTGATCGGTGATCAGCTGTGAGTCGTAGATGCCGTCGTTCACATCGAAGGTGAGAAACCGCAGAGTGATCGTCTCGCGCGGCGTGACGGGAGCGGCGAGTGTGAGCCATCCGGTGGCGCCGCCGTTGATCGCGGTGTTGGGGACATCAGGTAGGTCCATGCCCGTGCCCGCAAGATCTTTCGCCGCCAGCAGCGTGAAAAACTCGCTCGTGACGTTGATCCGATGGTTTTGCGAGTCGAGCAAAATGTTGCCTTTGGTGGATGTCGAGTCCACCACCACCATCGCGTAATCGTCGTAGACGCTGCACACATACTCGGGCGAGTCGGTGGAGAGGTAGTTCAGGTCGAGCTGGTAGGAGTGAGCGTTCGTGGGGACGAGCAGCGTCACTTTGAGTTCGACGAGATCCTGGATGGTCGCCGGATCGTTGAACGAGACAACCGACTTCGTCTTGACGTCGTAGCAAGTCACGCTGCCGAGTGGAGTCGGAAAGGGAGACGGCTTGTTGAAGTTCGTGCCGATTTGCGGCGTCACGTTCGGAATGAATGCAGGCTTGGTGTCGTCGACGTCTGCGGCAACACCAGTCGAGAGCGCAGCGAGCGATACGCCAGCTTGCGGCACGAAAACGCCCCAATTCGACGCCACCTGGTGCTGCTTGTCGCTGGCGACAGTGATGGTCGCGGCGGTCAGCCATGGCGAACACATCTCCATGGCATGCGCGAGATCGTTTGGATTGGTGGAGTCGGACGGGACCGTCCCACCGCCATCAGTCGCGCCGCCATCGGCACCAGCTTCTGAGCCTGCGTCCCCGCTGCTCATCTTGAGCGTGTCGCAGAGTGGCGCGTCGTCGACCAAGCCGTTGCAGTCGTCGTCCTTGGCGTTGCCGAGAATGTCATACCCGCCGGGGTTGATGTTTGCATCGTTGTCGTTGCAATCGATGCACGCGTTGTAACCGTCTTTGTCGTTGTCGATCAGATCGCATGGCACGCACTTGCTCGCTGCACACACGGCTTTGTCTGGGCAGGTGGTACCGCAGCCTCCGCAATTTTTGGGATCCGCGCTGACATCGATGCATGCTGCGCCGCACAGCGTCTCGTTCGCTTTGCAGTTCGAGTTCACCGGGGAGTCTACCGAGCCTGCATCAGGCAGAGTGATGGCCGGAATGGTGTCGTCGCCGCTGCAATGTGCGATGGCCGCGACGCCACAGGTGATGGAGACCAACGCAACGATGGAAGTGCGATTGAAGCGCATGAAAGAACCCCTCGGAAAGTGGAAGCAGGGCGGCACATACCACCGCACTCCGATGGCACCTACGCTTTATGGCGTGAAGTCTTCCTCGCCGCCACCAGTGGTTGGCGGCTTTTGTGGCGGCTTGGCGACGGTCGGTGGAGCGGTTCCACCCGTGTTTTGGCGTGGCGGCGGGCGTGACGGCTTGGTCGACACGACGACCGGACCTGCGTCTGGGTCCGTCAATCTCTCCGTAGGATCGGCCTGAACTGCACGTTGAAGATCGGCGACGAAGTCTTCGGCCTCTCGCGCAGAGCTGCGCGACGATGTCGAGATGGTCGACAACACTTCCAATGAAGCGTCGAGTTCTTGCTTCACGGCAGTCGCGACCTCGCCGCCGCGGCGCGCGAAGTCCGTCGGAACCCGAGGCACGAGCTCCCGGCCGGACTTGGTGAGTACATCCACTTTCGGTGGGATGAGTCGCATTTGTTTGGAGCGATCGAGTTCGGCTTTGGCGACTTGCTCGATCGCATGAAACAGATCGCGTGTCGGCCCGTCTACTCTCGACTCGTTGCTCGCCACGACACGCGGCTCGTCGTTCTTCACTTCGAGGTGAGTCGTGCCCACGACATGCGCGATCGCGACCATCTTTTCGTGAGTGGCTTGTGAGATCGAGACGTCGGCTGCGGCGCCTTCGATCTTGAGTGCATCGACGAGCGGTCGGCGCGTGGACTTCTTGTCGTCGTCCCAACCTGCAGCGGACACTTGCAGTAGGTGGACGTCTTTGAAGTACGCGTCGTATTCAGGCGTGCCCGGCTCGTAGAGTTGTCCGGATCTCACTTTCGACGGACTCGAGCCGAACAGATCGCAGAACGCGAGCATCAGCGAAAAGCCGACAAGGAGGAGTGCTCGTGCTCCGTATGTTCGAGCGAAGCCGAAACCAGGCCTTGTCGTCATCGAGACCATCCTACTTGACGTGACAATCAATCGGTGTGGCCGCCACTTGAAACGACTTGGCAGCTCCCGATGCAAGAAAGGCGACGACACCTTTGCCGTCTGCGAGCACTGCCGCCTGCCCTTGCCCAGCATTCACGCCTTCGTCCGAGATCGTAAAAGCGCTGCCCGCAGGTTTGCCGTGATCGTCGATCACCATCGCGCGCACTTGATGATTGGAAGTCGGGCCTTCTGTCCAAACCAGCAAAAACGCGCCGCCTGGCAGTGTTGCGACACTTGGAGACAGCGCTTGTTCACCCAGACCACCCGCGGGCAAATCGAAGGCGATCCCCTGCGCGGGGTCGGGTGCTTGTCCCAACGCGAAGCGAGCTAGACGGAGACTCCATCCTTCGCTCTTTTCGGCCCACGCGACCATCGCGACAGAATCGTTCGCGGCGATGCTCGGCGATCCAACCTGTGCGCCGATTGCGGCAATGCGACCGAGCGTTCCTTTGGGCGCCGGCGGATCACCCGTCACAGCACCAAAGACGACAGCCTTGCCTTGTCGCATCGCGATCACGAATCCTGATCCGCTTGGGATCGGCGCTCCACGGAGGGCTTCGACAGGATCAGTGTTTGGCAAGTCGAACAGCTTGGTGCTTTTGTCGGTGCCTGGCAGCGCATACGCAAGACCACCGCTCTCCGCTCCAACGTCGTACAGCGATGGACCGATCACTGCGCGACGGCCTTGCAACGCATCGCCCTTCTTGTCGAAGTCGACGACCGAAGTGAGCTTCTCTCCCGCGCCCGCTTGCACTCGCTTGATCGCCTCGAGCGTGTGAGGTTTGAGGCTAGATGCGGCTGCCATCGTCGATGGATCAACCACCATGACCACGCCATCTTTTGGACTCGTCGCAAATCCGAGGGCGATGCCGCTCGCGGCCGTGTGCACTTCGACACCACTGCCGACGACCGCCTTCGGTGCGATCACATGCGACACCCCTGCAGTGGCGCAGACCGGAATGAATGCCGCGAGCACCGGCGTTTTGGAAGTCGGCGTGGGTGTGGGAATCGGAGCGGCCGACAATGGAGTTGGCGGAGCGGATGCAGATGCAGATGCAGATGCGACCTCGACAGGCTGATCTTTCGGTTCCGCGAGCGCATGAACGATCACACCGACCATGCCGAGCATCACCAGCACGCCAACCGCGCCGAAGGCTGCAAGCTGCCACTTTGGACGATCACGCAAGATCGCCTCGAGATCGAACGCACGCGCATGACTCGGATTGTCTGGTGGCACCTCGACATCTCGCGGCGCCTCTTTTGGCGGACGCACAGTCGTCGGCGTTGGAGGAGGCGTCGATTGGACGTGGGGAGGCGCCATGCCCATCATCGTCGACATCGGACGAAGTGGATGCGTGGTGACCGGTGGACTTGGATTGAGCGGGGGAGGCTTGACGACTTGGATGTCGCTGTCGCTTCGCAAATCGGAGCCTGACAACTCTTCGCGCCGGTAGCCCGCCAGATCGGGGCTGCTCGGCTCCGAGAGCAAGAGCGATCCGCTCAGCTCTTCGGCTGCATCAGGCAGTGCGCGCGGTGGTTGCTTCGTCATGTTGGACGCGATTTGCGCCGCGCCTTCACTCCAAGGCGGCGGTCGCGTCACCATGTTCTTGGTCGCACCGCTCGGCTCTGGCGGCGGCACGACGATCGGTGCAGAGGGCGCGCCTTGAGCGGAGCTGTCGGGTGCGTCTCCAGGAGCGCCACCATAGAGCATCAAGGTCGGGCGCTTGGGAGGCGGGATGGACGTCGGTTTTTGCGGCGGAAGCGCGACGACCGCAGGCTCCGGCGGCGGCAACAACTGGTGCGCTTTGGGTGGCAACGTACGAGGTGGAGGCGCGGGCATGTTCACCGGAGTGATCACTCGCTTGTTGAGTTCCGTCCGCTTGATCGCAGGCACTCCCATCATCGTCGGCAGCGCGGGTTGCGAGGGTG
The DNA here is from genome assembly GCA_043785265.1 of Myxococcales bacterium. GTDB lineage: Bacteria > Myxococcota_A > Polyangia > Polyangiales > Polyangiaceae > JANYHY01. Next base: position 8,404 of record JAYVXK010001105.1, read on the forward strand.
CTGCCTCGAGCGCCATCCTCGCTTTCGATTCGGTCAACACGTCGTTCACGACTGTGTTCGCATCAGAAGGCACCGATACGTCGTCCCAACCGAGATCAGGCATCGTTGGCGGTTCACTCGGGAGCAGCGCCACTCTTGGCTTGTCTTTTGGTAGCGGCGGAGGGGGCCCGACGACTGCTTTTGGCAGAGCGGCTGCCGGCTTTACAGGAGACGCAGTTCGCTGAAGAGGCTGTTTTTCAGGGAGTCTGACCAATGCGGGCTTCGGGGAAACGTTCGCGGACGCCCGAGTCTTGGCGGCGACGGCAGCTTGGTAGCGTGGCGGAGCGGGCGGTTCGGTGACAGCGGCCACATTCGCTGGCGGAGCGCCTTCGAAATCACTTTGTGCGGCGACGACGAACGACGGCGGCGGCGGAATGTTTGGCAAGAGTCCGTTTTGTGCGGCGAGCGCGCTCGACTGCAACTCGGGCACTTCTTCCGCAGAACGCCACGTCGGCCAGCCCGCGCGCCAAACCGGTGCATTGGACGGAATCGCTCCACTCGCGAGCGCCGCACGCAACTCGTCAGTCCGAACGAGCCGTTGCTGCCCGGCTGGGTCTGCCCAACGCCACTGGTCCTCGTTGCTCACGCCCTGTGAGAGTACATCAAACCTGCGTGCACTTCTGCCTCTGCGAGCACGGCGGTTTGGACGTACGTCACGCCAGCCTCTCGCAGCGTTTGAACGCACGCGTCGAGCGTCGCGCCGGTAGTCCGCACGTCGTCGACGAGCAGCACTTTTGCGCCCACCAAGTCTTTTGGCGACCTCGCGACGAACGCTCCAGCCACATTCTGTCGTCGCGCTGCCCGATTCAGCTTTGCCTGCGTCGCGGTGGCTTTTTTGCGCCGGAGCAATCGGGGCGCGAACTCGGCGCGAAGTGCGACCGCGACAGGTGCGGCCAGCAGCGCCGCTTGGTTGTACCCACGTTCGACCAGTCGCTTTGGATGCAGAGGAACAGGCGCCACGAAATCGAACGCCTCGCGAGGCACCATTTGGGCGAGGAGCGCACCAAGAGTCGACCCCAACTCTGCGCGTCCCGCGTACTTGAAACGCGCGATCGCTGCGGTCATTGCGCCGCCATAAACGAAGGCAGCGCGGGCCGACGACGCGCGCTCGACCGAACTCGCGCACGACGCGCAGAACGCACGTTTCATGGGAATTCTGACGTCGCAAGCCGAGCAGCGCGCAGGCGAGAGCAGCCCGAGCGCGACCTCGGCAGACAGACTGAGGAGAGCCATCATGGCCACCCCATCGTCCGCAATCGCGCCCAGTTGCTTGGGTTCGTGATTTTTTTAGGTGAGGCCCTACAACAAGTGCACGGGGTCGACGTCAAGCACCACGCGCACGCTCCGATGCAAGCTCGCGCGCACCGACATGGCCACCACCATCGCGCGGCGCAGCGCACTTCGCTCTTTGCCCCGCAACATCACGCGATACCTGTATTTTGCACGAATGCGCTCGATGGGCGCAGGCGCAGGTCCGATCACCAATACGCCTGAAATATTGGCCTTTCGTATCGCCTGAGCGACGAGCGTCGACGCCCGCTTCACCTCGGCCTCGTCCGCTGCGTCGAGTCGCACGAGGGCCATTCGCGAATACGGCGGGTAGTCGAGTTCGCGGCGGTCGGTGAGCTCACGCTCGATGAAACCATCCACGTCATGCTTCATCGCAAACGCGATCGCGTGATGATCAGGCGTGTGCGTTTGCACCAGCACCCGACCCTTTTTGTCTGCCCTGCCCGCTCGCCCCGCGACTTGCACCATCAGCTGGAACGCACGCTCTGCGGCGCGATAGTCGGGTAGCGAGAGCGCCGCGTCTGCGTTGATGACGCCGACCAGTGTGACGAGAGGCAAATCATGGCCTTTGGTGACCATCTGCGTGCCAACGAGAATGTCGATCTCTCGGGCGCGCATTCGGTCGATGATTTTTTCGATGCCCTTGCCGCTCGCGACATCACGATCGAGTCGTGCGACCCGCGCGGTTGGAAAGGCGACCTTCAGAGTCTCTTCGAGCTTCTCGGTGCCGAGGCCTTCGAGCACGAGCGCGTTGGCGCCGCAGTGAGTGCACTTGACCAAGAGCGGTGTCGCCAGATCGCAATAGTGACACCGCAGCATCGCGCCCGACCGTTTGTGGAAGGTCAACGCCACCGAACACGAAGGACACTCGCAGGACTCTCCGCACGCTTCGCAGCGCACGCTTGGCGCAAACCCGCGACGATTCAAAAAGAGAATCGATTGCTCTTGGCGCGC
>JAYVXK010001106.1:0-3310 GCA_043785265.1 Myxococcales bacterium
AAGCTCCACGGCAAGGACCGCATCGCGATCGAGCACGGGGCAGTCGTCGAGGCTGATGTCACATCCGGACCGCTCACGGTCTCTGGCACCGTCACCGGCAACATTCACTCACACGATCGCGTCGACCTGCAGCCTGGCGCAAAAGTGGTCGGCAATGTGAAGGCGACTCGCATCACGATCGCAGACGGGGCCCAGTTCAAGGGCAACGTCGACATGGACGTGTGAGATGGCGAGCGGCAAGGCGATCATCGGCAAGAACGCGCGCGTCAAAGGTCGCGTTCATGGCTCACAAGACCTGACCATCGAAGGCCGTGTCGAAGGCGAAGTCACCATCGACGGCGACGTGACCGTGGAGTCGAGCGGTCTCGTCGCTGCCAACATCAACGCGCATGTGATCGTCGTTCGCGGCGCGATCAAGGGCGATTTGATTGGTAGCGAAGCCGTGCGTCTAGAAGAGGGCGCGAGAGTCGTCGGCGATCTTCGCGCTCCGCGAGTGGCCATCGCGCCAGGCGCTCTCGTTCGCGGATACGTGCAGACCGCACAGAACGGAAAGGTCGAAGCTCCAGCGCGTCGACCTGCGGCAGTTTCGCGACCGCAACCAACACAAGCGGCTCGCCCCGCAGCACGTCCTGCACCCGCTCCCAGCAAGCAAAGCAAACCGGAGCCCAAACCCGCAGCGCGGCCTGCGATCTCCATCGCGGGTGGCATCAAAGCTCCTCCGCCCCCAGTCGTACCTGCGCTCAAAAAGGGCGCGAAGGGTGCACTCAAAAAGAAGGCCTGATGCCTTCTGCCAAAGATCGTCTGCTCACGTTGCTTCGCGTGCGCGCGTTCGCCAAAAAAAGAGTCATCCTCGCTTCGGGCAAGGAGAGCGACTTTTTCATCGACTGCAAGCAGGCCGTGCTCCTCGCAGAAGGTCACGCGTTGGTCGGCGAAGTGATGCTCGACGCAGTGGTCGCGATGGGAAATTGTGTGGCGGTCGCGTGCGTGGAGCTCGGTGGGTGTCCGCTCGCGAGCGCCGTCGCGGTCACGAGTTTCGTGGCGGGTCACGGTCTCGACGCCATCTATGTTCGAAAAGACGTGAAGGACCACGGCTCGAAGCGAATGCTCGAAGGCGACTCGCATTTGCCAAAAGGTGCACGCGTTGCCCTATTGGAAGACGTGATCACCACGGGCGGATCCACGCTAAAAGCAGCCGCCAAATTGCGTGAGGCGGGTTACGAGATTGCGGGTGTCGTCGCTCTCGTCGACCGCATGGAAGGCGGACGAGCTGCCATCGAAGCTGCAGGGTTGCCTGTCGTCGCGATCTTTACCCGCCAAGATTTCTTGGGCTGACAGCAGACTACGGCGTCGTGTCGTCGTCGTAGGGATTGTCGCTCTCGGCTTCGACCGTCGGCGCGGGCGTGGGTGCCGCGTGCCTGACGGGGGCGACCCACATCGGCTTCGGTTTGGGCTTCGGGAGCGCATCGACCGCAAAGGTAGGAATCGCGAAAACACCGTCGGTGCTTGCGAGCGTCACGGGCGTGGGAGGAGCAATCTCCGGCGCAACACACACCGGCGCTGGACCAATGGGCGTCGGCGCTGCGGCCGAAACGATCGTCATCGGAGCTGCCGCTTGCGTTTGCGCTGCGACTGGCTGCGTCCCCAAGAGCAGGAACACCAGCATTCCGCCTAGCGAAAGACCAAGCAGTAGCCACGCAGCAGGCGAGGTCGGCTTCTTCTGGAGCTCGGGATGCAGCTTGCGGACGGCGTCGTTGAGCGCTGCCTCGACTTCTTTTTGCAAACGCGATCGCGCGTCCACTTCGCGCTTCACGAGCTGATTCATGTCGGGGATCGCATCAAAACGATCTCGCGCGTCGGCGCGCAGCGGCAACACGGTAGGCGACTGCGCAGCCACCGACACGCGGGTTGCGTCCAGGATTGCGTCGAGCGGCAACTCGTCGGTGCTCCTATCGTCGGGCACACTCGCAATCAAGTCGGGGAGCTCGCGGTCGCTGTCGATCCACGGGACGGGCTCGGGAGTCTGCATCGGCACGCGTCCCGTCAGTCGCGCGAGTGCGTTGGGATCGCTCAGCCGCCAGACACGACGTGGTGTGCTCGGTCGAGGTGGGCGAACGGGTGTGCGCTCGGTCGGTGTACGGGTGCCGACGGGCAGACGGTTGCGGGGATCGATGGCGCTCAACATTTGGAGGAATGAATCTCCCTCTCACTTGAGCAACAACCGTGCGCGAACATGGGCGCACAAAGCTCGCGAGCTACCGCGAGAATCAGGGTCGATCCGCGCTGAGGTGTCTCCATCTCGATCCAGTGGTGAGTCCATCAATGTCCATGCGAAAGACGTGTGTTCGCCGCTCGGTCGCTCGTCAAAGGGGGTAGACTGCCTCGCAGGAGACTACTTTGGACGGCAAGCGAATCGACATCTTGAGCGACTCGACAGGAGAGACTGCGGAGAAGGTCGTTCGTGCGGCGATGCTCCAGTTCCCACACTCAGGGTCGCTCATTCGACTCCACACGCGCGTGCGGACCAAAGAGGCCGCGCGACCCATTCTCGAGCAGGCCGCCAAAGATGGCTCGCTCGTGGTGTTCACGGTGGTCAGTCCCGAGCTGCGCGAGTTCATTCATGGCTCCAGCTACGAGTTGAAGATCGAAGCGCTCGACTTGATTGGTTCGCTCATCGGGAAAATAGGCACATTTCTCGATAGACAACCCATCAACACGCCAAGCGCGATGCTGCCGCTCTCGGACGAGTACTTCCGCCGCATCGAAGCGGTCGAGTTCACCGTGAAGAGCGACGACGGCAAAGAGCCGCGCAACTTTCGCAAGGCGGACCTCGTGCTCGTGGGAGTGAGCCGCACCTCGAAGACGCCGCTGTCCACGCTGCTCGCTCAGCGCGGATTGAAAGTCGCCAATCTTCCGATCGTGCATGGCATTCAGCCCCCTCCAGAACTCGAAGAGGCGCAGCAAGATCGCGTCGTGTGTCTGACCATCGAGCTGAACCAACTCGTCGAGATTCGCAAAGCGAGACTCAAGCAACTCGGCATGCCTGTCGACACCGGTTACGGCTTGGTCGATCAGGTTCGCCTCGAACTCGACTACGCGCACACGATTTTCCGAGCGCATCCGCACTGGCCGGTGATCGACGTCACGGGACGCGCGATCGAAGAGACCGCGGTCATCATCCTCGAGTCACTCAAAGAGCGCGACGAAGCCACCAAACAAGCCCGTGCGGCAATCGTCTAAAATCGGCTATTTCTTGCGGCGTTTGTCATCGCGTGCGTCCACGATGACGACCTCATTGCGAACCACGGTGCGC
>JAYVXK010001107.1:0-3309 GCA_043785265.1 Myxococcales bacterium
GCTGCTCCTTCAGCTTCGCGACAACATGCCAGAGGTGCGTGTGGACGCGCTCGCGGCTCTTGGTCGATTGCACGCAAAAGACGCCGTGGATGCGATCGCTCCGCTCGCCACTGATCGTGCGCCCGCTCTGCGTCAGGCAGCGATTGGCGCGCTCGGTCGCATTGGTACACCCGAGGCGGTGCGTGTGCTCGCGAGCACTCTCGGAACAGGCGATGACGCAGGCGGAGCGCTCGACGCGACACCCGTGCGTGAGGCGCTGGTGAACGCAGGCGCAGAGGCCATCCCTGCCATGCGCGACATCTTGGGATCGCCCGTGAGCTCCGCGACTGCGACGAGCGCAGCGTGGGTGCTTGGTCAGCTCCACGCGACGACAGCCTCCACGGCGATCGTTGCGGCGATGCGCCGCGGTACGTTGCCTGTCGCGCCCGCACTGCATGCTCTCGCACTCGCCGGTGGCACGGACACACTGCCCGTGGTCCTCGAGTTCATCGGAGACTCGAACCCAACGACTCGTCTCGAGGCGGCGCGTGCGGCGAGCGCCATTTTGGATCCTGCCAAACCCGACGGTCGAGCGGTCGAGCCGATCGAGGCAGCGCTGCGCGACGCGCGATTGTCCACCGACGAGCGCGCGGCACTCGCGGTGCTTCTTGGTCGCACGGGAGCTCCTCGGGCAGCCAACACACTCGCGAGCTTGACGAAGAGTCACGATTATACCCTCAAATTGGCTGCGATCGACGCGATGGCGTCCATCGGGACTGGCGCCGCAGAACAGAGCGCGCCGCTCATCGATCTTCTCGCCGACAACGGTCCGACGACTCGACTTCACACGGCGATTGCACTCGGCGCGATCGGAGATGCGCGCACTCGCGACGCGCTGCTCGCAAAGTTGGATACGAGCGAGGAGCTCGATCGCGCGGCGGTGCTCACTGCTCTTTCGGGGATCGTTGCGCGAGAGCCGAGCGATGCGGCGATTTCTCGGTTGTCGACCGCGTTGGATCTTTCGGTGGGCGCCGAGCGCGACGCGCTCCTCGTGGCGATCGGACGCGGACAGCTGCCCAGTGCGATGACCACGCTCATGCGCGTCGCCAAGAGCCAAGACCCAGACGACCGCCGCACCGTCGCGACCCTTCTGCCTGGCCAACCCGTCGCCAGCGCGCTGCCTCTCGCAATGACCTTGCTTTCGGACACGGACGCAAGTGTTCGCGCCGAAGCCGCTTGGGCACTCGCCACAATCGGTGATGCGCCATCGGCGTCGAAGCTATCGGCGCTTGCACGCGATCCTTCGCTCGACGTTGCCATCGACGTGAGCGGGGCCATCGGGCGGATTGCTGCGCGACTCAAGCAGCCAGCACTCGCGACCACATTGTTATGTCCGCTGCTCGACGACATCGAACTCCCTCCCAACGTCCGCGCGAACGCTCTTGGTGGTCTCGCTGTTGCGCAGGCGCGATGCGAAAACGGCCTAAAAGAGCGGCGGGCGCTCGATGATGGTGCAGAGGTCGTTCGGCTCTCTGCGGCGCTCACGCTTCGCAACGCGTCCAGCCCCGATGACGTTCGCGCGCTTGATCGCTGCGCGTCGATCGATCGATCAGCGACCGTGGCGAAGCGTTGCCGCGCGGGACTCACGACGCAACCCGGCGGTCCGCAACCCGTGCTCGTCTATGTCGCACCAGAGGGCAACGCTGCGCCGACTCCGCACGGAGCGTACTTGATGATGTTCGCCGACGGATTGCTCCGAGCTGGCACCACGGATCGTCGAGGCGCCGTCTTCGAGCCACGTGCGCCCGCGGGGGACGTGGCTCTGCGCCGCAGATAATCTCGTCGCTCTCGCGCGCCTACTTTTGGAACTTGGCTGCGCAGACGTCGTTTTCCCAGATTTCGACGGACACCATGCTGACGCGGGCTTCGAGTTTTGCGCTCAGGTTTTCGTAGACGACGCGCGCGATGTTTTCGGCGGTTGGATTGACGTCGTTGAATGGCGGGATCTCGTTGAGGAAGGCGTGTTCGTAAGGCTCGACGAGAGCGCGGAGCATGGGACCAAGCTCATTGAAGTCCATCACGAAGCCTCGAGAGTCGAGCTCGCTCGCGCGCACGGTCGCCTTGATGCGCCAGTTATGCCCGTGGAGGCGCTCGCCCTCGCCGGGTGCGAGTCGGAGTTGATGTGCGGCGGCGACGACAGTCTCTGAACTGATTTCCCACATGCCGCGCTTCTTAGCATGTCGAAGCCACCGCGGCGATCGGGACGCGCTGGTGCTAGAAGGTACAAATCGTGGCGAGACGACGCAATCGGTATCGCGCGCGCGACGACGGACCCGAGCCGATGGAGGCCGTGCTCGGCCGATCGGGTGACGCTCGTTTTGCTCCACGTCCGCCTCCCATCAGCATGCGCGAATGGACGCGGGCGGTGGGCTTGCGGATCGCAGATCGCACCAAACCGATCTCTCTCGAACGCGGCACGCTCCTGGTCCACGCAGCGTCTGCGACATGGGCGACCGAGTTGTCGATGCTCCGTGACCCTATTTTGTCGCGCCTTCGTGCGCTTGGCTATGACGTCAAAGACGTGCGCTTCCGCGTGAAGCCGATGCCATTGCCGCCGCGCCCAGCGGAGCGTCGCAAGGCGCGAGTGATCCCGGCGCCGAAACCACTGCCCGAGGAGGTCGCGCGCGCGGTAGCGAATGTGCCTGACGCCGAGCTTGCAGCGATCATCGCAGAGGCTGCAGGGCGCAATCTCGCTTGGCAAGACAACGCCGCCAAGGTCGTCAACGCAAAGCGGCCAGACGCTCGAGTCCCTCGAGTCGTTGAAACAAAAATTTCTCCGCCGGACCATAACCCGCAAGGCCCGCGCGCATCGCGTCGACGTACGCGCGAAGACGAGTGAGATCGACCGAGGTCACTTTGCGAAACGCCGTGTAGAGCTCGTCGATGACCGTGGCCGGGATCATGCGTTCTTGCGCCGAATACAGCTCGATCACGTAGTCCGCCCACGCACCTTTGCCGGTCGATGTCGCAAGCTTCGCGCTGAACCGAGCGGCCTGATCCATCAAAGACGGCGTCAGTTTTTTTCCTGCGCGACTTGCTTCGATCACATCAGCAAGCGGCGATGCCAAAATGCGTTCGGCCTCTGCTGCTCTCCCCATCGCGAGAGCTTTCTCGGCGACGCCGCCGAGAAGAAGGAAAGCGTCTGCACGACGAACCATCGAAGGCTCCAACTCGGAGTCGTCGGGGATGGAGCCGGGCGCCTGTTGCGACGGCATCTGCAGAGTCGGAACGGCGTGTTGTTGAATGGCGAACGCATCACCGAACGGATGG
>JAYVXK010001108.1:0-3307 GCA_043785265.1 Myxococcales bacterium
CAGGGCGCATCGCCAGCACTTTGCGTGTGAGCGCTCGCCGTCGTCGTCGTGTGATGCGCTGACGCCGTTGCAGAGTGAGTGGGAGCTACGGTTGGTGTCGGAGTCGTCTCCGTGTCCACTTCTGGTGGCGTGCTCGTCGTGTAATCGTCCTCGTGGTGGCGCGAGCGTTTGCACGCCAGTGTCACCGCGACGATGAAGAGCAGACTCGCACCAACATGAAGAACTTGTCGCATCGATCTCGACCCCCGTCTGGTTTTGCGCGATCGCCACGAGGGTCTACCCAGGCCGCGACGAGCAGAGTCTCGCACGAACTCGTGCGGCGTGGACCCAGGATCGGGCAAGATGCGTCGATGCGAGTTTCTCGACGCGTTTGCCTGTCGCTATTGATGACGATGGCGATCGCCGGATGTCATCGCCAGCCGCGAGCGCTAGTAGACCCGTTAGCCGTTCCCTCCAACATTGTGGATCTCGCGCTCCCCAGCTCGTTGGCGTCCGAGCATCCAGCCCCTGCGCTCCGTGTCTATGTGACGCGAAGCGAGCTGCTGGTCGGCCGCAAGACGGTCGCGAGGCTCCCAGCAGATCCCGAACATGGCTTCGACGCCTCGCTCAAACGCAGCGGCGGTCGCAACGATCTGCTTGTCGTTCCGCTCCGTGATGCGCTGACGAACGACAAAGAAGCGCTCGTGTATGTCGATCGTGACACGCGCTACCGAATCATCACCGAGGTGCTCTTCACACTTGGTCAGTCCAACGTCGATCGGCTTCGTGCCCTGACGTCAGTGCGCTGTTGACCAGTCGCGCCCTTTGCCGACTTCGACCGTCAAGGGCACGTCCAATTTCATCGCGCCTTGCATCGCTTCGCGAATCCGCCCCATCGCGACGTCTGCGTCCTTCTCGGGCACTTCGAAGACGAGTTCGTCGTGAACGGTGAGCACCATGCGCGCGCCGGGCACCACTTCGCCCGTGCCCAAGGTCACCATCGCAACCTTCAAGATGTCCGCCGCGCTGCCTTGAATCGGCGTGTTCTTTGCGATGCGCTCCGCCTCCGCGCGCAGGCCTCTGTTCGGCGAGTGAAGGTTTGGCAAAAACCGACGACGACCGAGGATCGTACGCACGGCCTCTCCGCTCTGGGCGTCTTCGATCGTTTTGGTCATGAAACGCGCGACGCCCTGATAGCGCTCGAAATAGGCCTGAATGAAGCGCGCGGCATCTGCTCTCGGGATGCCAAGTTGACGAGCGAGTGCGCTCTCGCCCATGCCGTAGATCACACCAAAATTGATCGTCTTGGCTTGCCGTCGCATCTGCTCGGTCACGTCTTTTTTGTCGACACCAAACACGACAGACGCAGTCAGCTGGTGCACGTCCTCGGCCTTTTGATACGCCTCGAGCAACATCGGATCTTGCGAGAGATGCGCGAGCACACGCAACTCGATCTGCGAGTAGTCGGCGCTCACGAGCAGCGTGCCTGGCGGCGCGACGAAGGCGGTTCGGATTTCTTTTCCGAGCGCCGAACGGATCGGAATGTTCTGCAGGTTCGGATCGGTCGAACTCAACCGGCCAGTGGCCGCGACAGTCTGTTGAAAGCGCGTGTGAATGCGACCCGTCTTGGGATTCACGTAGCGGGGGAGCGCGTCGACATACGTGCCTTTGAGTTTGTCGATCTCTCTAAACTCCAGCAAAACACGCGGCAATTCGTGGTCGACTGCCAACTCCTCGAGGACCTCTGCGTCTGTGGATCGTCCGCCTTTTGGGGTGCGCTTGAGGACGGGCAGCTGCATTTGGTCGAACAAGATCGACTCGAGTTGATCGCGCGAGCGAATCGAAAAATCGTGACCAGCGAGCGCCTTCGCGCGCGCTTCGAGGATGCGTGCTTCTTCCTCGACCCGCTTGCCGATGACCGCCAAGCGCGACGTGTCGCACAGCACGCCCACGAGTTCCATGTGAGCCAGCACGCGTGACAATGGCAGCTCGACCTCTTGCCAAAGCTTGGCAAGACCATCTGCCTCGAGGCGCGACTGCAGACGCTCGGCGAGCGCCACGGACGCTTGCGGACCGACTGCGTGGAGCGTGGTCGCGGTCTCTACATCGAGCATGTCGATCGGAGTCGAGCTCTTTTTCTTTTTTGCCGCGACCTCACTCTGGTGTTGACCACGCCGCGCCTCGGGCGCGGACGTGCCGTCGGGAAGCTCGAAATCAAGCTCACGGCGCACGACCGCGCCCAACTCGTGTGGCGTCGCAGGATCGAGCAAGTAGCTCGCGATCATGGTGTCGAAGAGCGGACCGGCGAGCGCGATGCCGTGACGAGAGAGCGTGACCTCTGTGGTCTTGAGATCGTGCGCGATCTTCTTGACCTTGGTGCTCTCGAGCACGGGACCAAGCACGCTTTTGACGTCCTCCCACTTGGGCTGAGCGGGGACACCCAAGTAACGATGAGAGATGGGAAGGTAGATGCCCTCGGCCGAGCTCGTCGCCAACCCCATTCCGACGATGTCCGCGCGATTGGGGTCTTCACCCGAGAGCAAGAGAGCGATCGCAAGTGTGCCTGTTTTTTCGGCCTCCTTCGCGATCGCCTCGAGGTCTGATCGCGTCGTGATAGTGCGCGTGTTGCGGGCGATCGCGGGTGCCCCAGATGCGGCGCGGTCGGAGCGGACCTGTGGCGGCGCAAGCAAAGCGAGCATGCGTGTGAACTCGAGTTCGATGAACAGTCGACGCAGTTCGGGCACGTTTGCGCCGCCGTACTTGAGATGGGCAAGGTCCCAATGCACTTTGGGATCGACTCTCAAGGTGACCAGCGTCTGAGAGATGCGTGCGTCCGCTTCGTGAGTCTCGAGCGCCTCGCGCAACTTCGCGCGTTTGATCTCGGACTTGTGAGCATAGACGCCATCGAGCGACTCGAACTCTTTGAGCAGTTCGACCGCGGTCTTCGGTCCAACACTCCGCACGCCTGGGACGTTGTCGCTCGAATCGCCGACGAGCGACAGGTAATCGCGCACCTGACTGGGGCGAACGCCCAACTTCTGCTCGACTTCGTGTGGTCCATACACTTTGTCGCGCATCGAGTCCCACATGACGACGAGCGCGTCGTCGTCGTGCACCAACTGCAACATGTCTTTGTCCATGCTGACGATCACCACGCGCAAGTGTTCGAGCGTCGCGCGCGCCACCACGGATGCAATCAGGTCATCGGCCTCGAGCCCGGCCTCCTCGTAAACAGGGATGTTGTACGCGCGCACGATCTCTTCGCACCGCTTCATTTGTTGATGAAGATCGGGAGGCGCAGGCGGGCGCGTCGCTTTGTAGCGCGGAT
>JAYVXK010001109.1:0-3307 GCA_043785265.1 Myxococcales bacterium
AAGTGCGCGACCGAGGACCAATGCGGTTGGACCTGCGGCGTGCCGAAAGCCCCCGGCTCTCAAGAGACCGAGGACAAGGAAATCAAAACGGTTGGAGAGTTCGTGAAACTCTGCGTCGAACCCTCCATGACTCAGTGATGATGGCCACGGTGAGCGCAAAAAAGTGGTATGTTGCAGTTGGCTCTGCGAGCAGCGCGGTTGCGTCGCCACTCGAAGCGTCCAAGGAGGCTGGTTGTGACCTCGCCTGATCCGAACAAAAAGAGCACACGCTCGTTCGAGTGCCGAGACGTCCTTTGGGAGACGTTCGAGCAGATGGCGCGTGAGTTGGAGTGCAGCGTTGGATACCTCATCAATGAGGCGATGAAGCAGTACGCACGCCAGCGAAGCTACGGGACTGGGGCCGTGCGCACGCCGCAACCAGGACAAGCTCCACAGCGCGACCGAGAGAGTTTGCCGCCTGTGTCGTCCGCGCAAGCCGCGAGCAACGCCATGGCGACTCCCGCAGTGGCGCCACCTCCACCAATGCGTTCGCCGGGACCGTTGCCGCCTCCCCCACGAGGTGGTGGTGGTTTGCCTCCGCCCCCAGCGCGTCAAGGTGGGGGACTGCCGATGCCTCCTGCGCGTGGTGCACCTCCTGGGTTGCAGCCTCCGCAGCGGATGCCGCAAGTCCCGTCGCGTCCACCACCGCCGCAATCGCCGCGCAGTGTTCCGCCGCCGATTCCTGGTCGTGGTGGCATGGCGCCTCCACCGATGAACGGATACGCGCAGCCACAAACCGCTGCTGCGACACTGAGCGTTTTTTATCAAGGCGACAAAGTGCCGGTGACCAAAGAACGTTTCGTGATCGGCCGCGGAAAGCAGTCGAGCGATCTCACTCTCAAAGATCCGAACGTGTCGCGTCAGCACGCGATGGTCGAGTTTCAAAACGGCGTCTACTTCATGGTCGACATGGGGTCGACCAACGGCGTCGAATACAACGGCCAGCGAATCGCGCGAAAGCAGATCGCCGAGGGTGACATCTTCCGAATCTGCGATCACGATTTGCGCTTCACCTACCGCTGATCCCGGTCGCAAGCCTCCGCATGCGTGTCACGATCGTCGGTGCGGGAACGTTGGGGCGCGTGCTTGGCGTGCGCCTCGCGAGGGCGGGTGCCGAGATCTCATTTGTGGTGCGCGCCGCGGTGCCCACGCAGCTCATCATCGAACGCGTCGACGTGAGCGAGCGCATGGAACTCACAGGTGTCGTGCAATCGCAGGAGCTACCTGCGGCGAGCGATGTGGTGCTGGTTTGCCTACCAGCAGACGCAATGACCGACGCGTTGCTCGATCGCCTTTCGCGCGCGAGCACGCCAGTCGTCCTGCTCTTGCCGCTCTTGCCAAAGAGTTGGGCACGGATTGGCGAAGCGCTCAGCGATCGCGGATCCGCTGGAATTCCAGGGGTGATGGGGTACGTACGCGCTGACGGCGTCGTTCGCTATTGGCTACCGCGTCCAGCGCCGACGACGTTCGACGCATCGGGCAACCTCACAGCGCTCTCTTCGCTACTAGAGAGCGCTGGGGTTCCGTCAGAAGACGCGCCGAATGTGGCGAGCCTCAATCAAGTCGTCACCGCGACTCTCTTGCCGATGGCCATGGGGCTCGCGGCAGGTCGCACGATCGCGCGCGTCTTGGAAGACGACGAATTCTTGGCTCTGGTCCTCGCCGCCATGCTCGAGAGCGAAAAGTTGGCGGAGACTCTCGGCACTGCACCTTCGTGGTTGGGCCTGCTCACCAAGTTCATTGGCCCGCGCATGCTCAAAGTGGCGGTCGGAATCGGCGAGCGAACTTCGCAAGAGACGCTGCATTACATCGAAGAGCACTTCGGCAGGACACACCGCTCGAGCACGGTGGTGCTCGCGGACGAACTCATTTCGCTTTGCGCTGAACGCAACCTCGCGACCCACGCGCTCGCTGCGCTGCGAGCGAGGATGGCATGAGCAAGCGACCCGATCAGCGACCGATGCGCGCGCTGCCCGTGCTCGAGGCGCAGCGCGTCGAGCTCGAGACATGCGCCTATTGTCCGAAGTTGTGTCGAAGCGCGTGTCCGGTCTCGAACGCGGAGCCTCGCGAGACACTGACGCCTTGGGGCAAGATGACGACCGCCTATGTGACGGCCCTCGGCGACGCTCCCATGTCGACCGAGATGGCGGCGCCTGCTTGGGCGTGCACGGGTTGCCGCGCGTGTTCGCATGCGTGCGATCACGACAACGACGTCGCCAATACGTTGCTCGCGGCGCGGAGCGCAACGCTCGACCGCGGAATGGCACCAGCGGCGGCCATGCGCGTCGTGACTGGATTTGCAGCGCATTGTCGATCCACGCGCATCGCGGCCGAAGAACTCGAATCGTCTGCGTCTTCGCGCACGGCACTTCTGGTCGGATGTGGCTACGTGCGGCGCGCCAAGCCCGAAGCTCATGATGCGTGCTCTGCAGCCCGTGCGCTGCTTGGGCCAGTCCGAGTCGTCGCAGACTGTTGCGGGTTACCGCTTCTGCTCGCCGGCGATCGCTCTGGGTTCGATGTGCACGCGCGTCGGCTCGCTCTTCGCCTCGCGGACGCTGATCGTGTCGTGGTCGTCGATCCAGGATGTGCGGTGGCCCTCCGAAAACAATATCCGTCCGACATCACATTGCCGCCGGTGTCTTTGCTCGTCGAGGAGGCTGCCTCGCGCGTCGATTCGCTCTCTGTGGGCAAGCGCGAATCAAACGTTCGATGGCATGACCCGTGTCAACTCGGTCGCGGACTCGGTATCTACGATGCCCCGCGTTCCGTGCTCACGCGCATTTTGGGGCACGCGCCGCTCGAGCAACAAGATTCACGCGAGCGCGGACGCTGCTCCGGCGCAGGCGGACTCTTGCCGCTGACGATGCCCGAGACTTCGAAAGTCATCGCCACAGAACGCACCGACGAACACGAACGTTTGGGCAGCGGCGAACTCGTCACAGCATGCGCATCGAGTTTGTTGTCCCTCAGAAAAGCGGCCCAAAACCGCTTCCCCGTGAGCGATCTATCGACCTGGATCGCGCGCGCGACGAAGTAACCTAAAACCGACCAACCGCGCTCATGCCTGCATAGGACGGCGCGAGCGTGGGAACGATCCTGACGGAGGCTTTTGCAGTAGCGGGGGCAGCCGTTTCTTGGGCTGGCTTGGGCGCGAGAAAGAACATCACGAGACCGCCCGCGACGAGCACGCCGCCTCCGATGAACGAGATGGTCGAGAGCAACGCAGAACTCTGCGCGTCGCTGCGCAAGGCGAGACCCTGCGGATCGC
>JAYVXK010001110.1:0-3307 GCA_043785265.1 Myxococcales bacterium
CAGACGCCGACCGCGTGCATGGTGCCTTCGCACTCGTGTGAACTCTTCAAGTACATGTCGCGATGCGCGACCGCGAGATTGTGCTCGTCCTCCAAAACCCCAATGACGTGCAAGGGCGACACGCTCGACACGCGCACGGTCCAGATACCGCGCGGCGACATGCTGCCACGCATCGACTCACGCACCCAGCCGTCGGCTTTCACCGAATCGGCGCAAGCATCATGCGCCTCGATCACAATGGCAGGTTCAAAGTCCATCCGAAGAGCTATCGCCTCCACTCGTCGCATGGCCGGACAAGCCATCGTCCGTCATTGACCAGAGCGATTATCTTAGCGCCAGAGTCTGCATTCGTCGCTGGTGCAGAGGCGCCGTCCTAATCCGTCGCTAGGCTCGGCCTCCGCTCCTGCCCCCTCCCCGCTGCGATCGCCGTTCGCCTTTTTTTTGCAGGGATTGTGCGATCCAGGAACCCACGCTCAGTTGTTGGCCGTCGGTGGGGCAGTGCAGTGACCCTGCATCGTGTGAGCGATCTTGGCCTGCGTCTCCACGGGGTGCCCACCAGTTCCGGAGAAGCCAACGAGATAAATGTGGTTGTCGCACCACCCAGTCACCAAGGCGTGCTGCCCGTCGTGCGTGACGGCGATTCCGCTTCCGCGATCGAGTCCGGGGATGGTGTAGGTGCGCGCGAGCCAATCAGCAGTGTCGACCACCGAGACACTGTTTGATGGACCGTAGTCCGCCGAATAAACATACTTGCCGTCGCTGCTGACTTCGATCGATTTTGGATTTTTGCCAATCGCGACCTTGTGAGTGACAGCTTCGGTGGCGACGTCCAGCGCGTGCAATTCCGAGTCGTGATAGCAGCTGATGAAGAGTGTTTTTTCGTCGGGTGAGAGCGCCAAGTGGCGCGGAATAGGGCACGCCGGCAGTCTGTGCGTCACGTTGAAGTCGGTGCCCGAGAACACATCGATCGAAGCACCGTCGAAGTTGGCAACGAACAACGTGCCACTCGTCGTGAGGGCCATGCCGCGCGGATGCAGACCCACCGGCAAGGTGCGCGTGACGATGCCTTTCGCCGTATCGACCACGCTCACAGACGCACCGTCCCAATTGGCGACGAACAATTGTGTCCCGTCTTTGGTGAGCACCAGAATTTTTGGGTGGGCGCCGGTTTGGATTTCGCGCTTCACCGATTTGTGCGCCACATCGATGAATTGCACGCTGTCTCGGGTGAAGTTCGAGGCGTAAATCATGGCTCCATCGGGCGACAGCACACTCTCTACGACGATGCCGGGTACGTCGATCGTGCCCAATCGCGCGAGCGTGCTCGCGTCGTAGATGGTGATGTTGTTGCCGTTCGCCTGACCAAAGTTCGTGACGAAGAACTTCGCGCCATCTGGTGAGAGCGACGCCCCTTTTGGCATCGACCCGGTCGCAGCGACCTCTTGCACCTCGACGGTCGGCGGCTCCGCGTGCGCCCGCTGTGCTGCGCTCAAGACCATGCACGCTATGAGAGCAACCCAAGTTCTCATGGCATCCCCACACTCGCGGCGACGGGATCGGGGGTCGACCGGTAGCGTCGATAATAGCCAGTCACCTTGACGACATAATCGCGAGTCTGTTGATAAGGCGGTATGCCGCCATACTTCATTATTGCCTCGGGACCAGCATTATAGGCTGCAACCGTGAGTTCCAAGTCGCCATTGAAGGTATTGGCAAGTATGCGAAGAAGCCTCACGCCCCCAAAGATGTTTTCGCGTGGATCGTCGATGTCTTTGACTTGCAGACTGGTCGCCGTATCCGGCATCAGCTGCATCAAACCGCGCGCACCCGACACGCTCACGGCTCGCGGATCGTAGTCACTTTCGACTTTGATGACCGACCGCACGAGCGCTTCGGGAATTTGATAGAGCGTGGCCGCTTGGTGAATCCAGTCGTCATAGCGTGTGAAGCGAGCGACCTCTCGGTCCTGAGGCATGTACGGCACGACTCCGGGTCGGACACCCGAATTGCCGTTTCCGCGAGCGACGAGCTTCGCACCTGACACGCCCGCGGGCGCGCTGCTGGTGAAGTGAATCACGCCGTCTTTGTCGGTGTATTGATAGATATCCGCGTGCCCAACGGCGGCCGACAAGAGCACGACCGCCGCGATGCCGCACACTCGAGCAAAGCGCGGGGCGTGCGGAAAACGAGCCATTGAATGGAGATCGTGCCGGATTGGTAAGAACACCGCAAGTCTTCAACGAGTTCGGTCGTGTTCGTGTTCCCACGTCCCCAGTACCCGTCCGCCGTCCCCGTCCCCGTCCCCGCTCCCGTCCGCCGTCCCCGCTCCCGTCCCCGTCCCCGCTCTGTCAGTGGTAGAAGCGAGCGACAGATGGAGACCTGGCAGACCATCGCGCTCACGATCGCGGCGATCACATTCGGCGTTTTCATCTTGTGGCGAGTGCGTCCGGCGTTTGGCGGTCAGCGCAAACCTCTGCGCACTGTTCTGAAAGCAGCGCGCGCGCGGATCGACGCGGCCAAAGACGAAGAAGAACGCGCCCAAGCGCTCTGCGATGCAGGCGACGCGTGCGCAGCCGCGGTCGGCAGGAGCGGCGAGGCCGTGCAGTTTTACCTGCGCGCCATGCGCCAACAGCCCAACACGAGCGCACTCCTAGAACGCGCCATCAAAGGTTTGTCGCGCAAGCCGCGAGCGCTCGAAAAACTCTTGTGGCGCAGACTAGGCAGCGAACCCTGGGCAGGCCAAACGCGCGAAGTAGCCAAAATCGCCCTCAAAGCCCTCGCCGATCTCTACACCCACCAACTCCACGACCACATCAAAGCCCAAGCCCTCGAGCACGCCCTCAACGCAATCCCTTAGCCTAAGGATGCTCGCCGCTCCGGTCGCAGGTGCCCCTTTAAATTGGTGGCAACGCCCTGAGCCGAGCCGTCTCCGCTCGCTCCCTAAGGACCCGAACCACACGCGCAGACACCACACCAAGCACGATGATCCCTAAGATCACGAGCAACGCGGTGCGAATCACATCACCGCCGTGATTGACCACTTCACCCGATGCATTGAACGATACTTCGTCCGTCGGCCAGATCACCGTAGGCAACGCGTTCCGATGACTCAACGCGAGCCAGTCCATCAAACCCGCGACAGTGATGTGCACCAGAAAACCTTGATAGATGCTCTTGGTTCGCATCGACAAACTGCCGAGCGCGATGCCCGCGATGATCGCACCGTTGACCTCCAAATAAGGCTTTCCGAAGTGGATCATGCAGTACGGCACTGCCATCGCGAAGATCGCACCCGACCCCAAACTGC
>JAYVXK010001111.1:0-3295 GCA_043785265.1 Myxococcales bacterium
CGTCGAGAACTGCGCAGAGTGTCAACGCGATTTAAAGTCCGCAAGCGGCGCCAACAAGCCCGCGCACGTCAACGCCGAGAGTCTCGCGCGCCGCGAAAGCGGAACAGCTACCAGTCCAGAACTCCGTTGGATGGATCAGCACGCCAAGTCATGCGCTGCATGCAAGCGCGCGATCGAAGCTCTCTCCGTCGCCCTAGACGCCTAACCTAAACCCCTCCCGGACCGTCGCGGGTCGGACCCTAAACCGCTCCCAGTCACGCGCTCCTTCAGATCGATTTGTGGGTGGAGGCGTATTGGCTGCCTGTATGCTCGCCGACCGAATGCGTTGCCTCCTTGTTCCCAGCCTCTTCGTTGCACTTGCCGCGTGTGGCAGTCCTCCTAAACCAGCGGTCGTTGCAGGGTCGACCCCTCCCATCGAGAAGCGGTCGACGATGGCTGACCGGACCGAGGTCGCGATCACCGTCTACAACGGTGAGTTCGGACTCGTTCACGAGTTGCGCGATCTCAAGCTCGGAACGGGGCGAATCTCGCTCGAGTTCAACGACGTGTCGTCGCAGATCGAGCCGCAGACGGTCGTCATCAAGTCGCTGTTGCCCTCGACCGATCCAGACGCACCGAGCAACCTGAGCGTCCTCGAGCAGAACTACCGCTATGACCTCTTGAGCCCCGAGAAACTGCTCGAAAAGTACGAAGGCAAAAAGATAAAAGTTTATCGCTGGAACAAAGAAACCGGCAAAGACGAAGAGCACGAGGCCGAGGTGCTCAGCACCAAAAACGGCACCATCCTCAAGATGGGAAATGAGATTACGTACGGTTTTCCCGGGCGATATTCGTTTCCTGAGGTGCCAAAGAATCTCATCAGCAAACCCAGTTTGGTGTGGCTGGTGGACTCGCGCGCGCCCGCGCAATCAGTCGAAGTCACCTATCTGACTCGCGGTTTGGGTTGGGAAGCCGACTACGTACTCACGATCGGCGACGAAGCTGCGACAGGGGCCACGTCCAAAGCCGACTTGAGTGGCTGGGTCACTCTCAACAATCACACAGGCACGTCATTCGAGAATGCCAAGCTGAAGCTCGTCGCGGGAGACGTGCAGCGCGTCAGTGGCAATGACAAGAGCGGCCGCATTCAGACGCGTGGCGGCACAGGCGAAGGCGGTGGTGGATTCAAAGAGGAAGGTTTCTTCGAATACCACCTGTACGCGCTCGAGCGGTCGACCAACCTGCTCGACAACGAGCAGAAGCAAGTGACCCTGCTCGAGAAGAGCGGCATCGACGTGACTCGCAAGTTGCGATTCTTCGGTCAGCAATATTGGTATCGCAGCAGCTATGGGCAGATTCAGTCGAACCAAAAGGTCGGCGTGTATCTGGAGATCGACAACAGCGAAAAGAATCACCTCGGCATGGCTCTCCCCAAGGGGACGGTTCGCGTCTACAAGGCCGACAAAAGCGGCGCAAAACAGTTCGTTGGTGAAGACGCGATCGACCACACGCCGCGCGACGAGAAGGTCAACATCAAGGTGGGCGAGAGCTTCGACGTAGTCGGTGATCGCAAGCAAATGGCTTATCGCGTGCTCTCTAGTTGTGTATCCGAAAGCGATTGGGAGATTGTACTTCGTAATCACAAGGACACGGCAGACTCCGTCACCATCGTCGAGCCCATCGGCGGCGATTGGGAAGTACTCACCAGCAGTCTGCCCTTCCACAAAGAAGACGCAAACACCTTCACGTTCGAGGCAAAGGTCGCGTCGCGTGGAAATGCAAAAGTTACTTATACCGTTCGCGTCAGGTGGTGCTGAGATGCGCTGGACTAGAACTCACGTGCGATACTCTTTGTTTTTCGCATTGGCGACTCTTGGGGTCGTCAGTCAAGCATTCGCACAAGCAGCGCCAACGCCTCAACCTGCACGCTCGACCGCCGCGCAACGCGAAGAGGTCAGCATCACCGTCTACAATCAGAATTTTGGCTTGGTGCGCGAGGTGCGCAACATCGACTTGCCGGTGGGACGCTCGGCTCTCGAGTTCAGAGACGTGTCGCAGAACATCCAGCCCGAGACCGTGGCCATCAAGTCCCTAGGAACTGCTGGTTTTCACGTGCTCGAGCAAAACTACCGATATGACCTTTTGACCCCCGAGAAGCTGCTCGAGAAGTACGTCGGTAAGAAGGTCAAAGTCATTCGCTGGAACGAGAAGACTGGCCACGACGAAGAGCAAGATGCCGAAGTGTTGTCCGTCGCCGGAGGGACTACTCTCAAGATCGGCAATGAGATTACTTATGGTTTTCCGGGTCGCATTTCCTTCCCATCGGTGCCCGACAATTTGATCGCGCAACCTACCCTCGTGTGGATGCTCGACAACCAAGCTCCCAAGCAGAAGGTGGAGGTCACCTACCTCACGCAGAACATGACCTGGGACGCAGACTACGTGTTCGTCATCAACGACTCGGACACCGCCGGCGACCTCAATGGTTGGGTCACTCTGACCAACAACACGGGTACGTCTTATGACAACGCGAAGCTCAAGCTCGTCGCGGGTGATGTCCAACGTCTGAGGCCTCCGCAGAGCATGCCGATGGGCGGAGCCTACGCGCCCGTGGCGACTGCGAGTGCGGCTCCGCAATTCCGCGAAGAGAGCTTCTTCGAGTATCACCTCTACACGCTCGAACATCCGACCACACTGCTCACAAACGAGCAAAAACAGGTCAGTTTGCTCGAGGCACCCGCCGTCAAGGTCGACAAGCGAATGATCTTTTACGGCGCCGAATATTACTATCGAGGGAGCTACGGACAGGTCGTCTCCAATCAAAAAGTCGGCGTGTATTTGGATATCGAGAACAAAGAATCCAATCACATGGGCATGCCGCTCCCCAAGGGTACGGTGCGCGTCTACAAGGCAGACAAAGCAGGCGCCAAGCAGTTCATCGGCGAAGACACCATCGACCACACGCCTCGCGACGAGAAGATCCGCATCAAGATGGGCGAAGCCTTCGATGTGGTCGGTGATCGCAAACAAATGAGTTGGAAGCCCCTCGGCAGCTGCGTGAGCGAGTCGTCTTGGGAGATCTCGCTGCGCAATCACAAAGACTCTGCAGTCGACGTCGAAGTCTATGAGCCCATCGGTGGCGACTGGGAAGTGACGCAAGAGAGTCTGCCGCACACCAAGAGGGACGCGCACACCTTCACGTTCAAGCCGCACATCGACACGCGCAAAGACGTGAAGATCACTTACACAGTGCGCGTGCGGTGGTGCTGACATGACGCGACGATTCGGGCTCATTTCAGCGCTTGGAGCGCTATGC
>JAYVXK010001112.1:0-3288 GCA_043785265.1 Myxococcales bacterium
AGACGGCTCGCCACGGTTCGCGTCCATGAGCGGCGCGAACCACCCGTTCGGCCAAGACGAGATCTTGAACGGGGACGGGATGACCGGCCGCAACGAGCTTGAGCACGGGAAGGATTTGCACCACCTGGGACACGAGTGCTTCGGGCGGAACTTGGGTGTTCGGATCGCCCGCCCGCACTCTGAGCAGGAAGTCGAACATCGCCCCTTGTTCTGAAGCAGGCTTCGCGCCCTCCAGATTGTAGTGTGTCGCAACGTCCGTTGGGGATTCGCTCCCCGTCATCGTTCCAGATGTGGCTTCGTCGCCAGCCAGTGACGCGACGATGGTCGCGCCCGGCTCGTCGCGGAGCGAAACGTTTTTCTTGGTGCGGAGCTTCGGCGAAGCTGGAGCTGCGCGTATTCGCTTCGCACGCTTGGGTTTGCCCTGCATCACGTGATGGTAACGACGACAAGTGGCCGAGCAAGAGCAGCAGGCTCATTCTCGACGGCGGGGACGCCCACGTTGACGCTTTGCCCGCGTCTTTGGCGTCTCGAAGAGCGCGCTCACGTCGACCCCCAATTTGCCCGCGATTTCGATCAGCCGACGGATGGAGGTGTTTGCGCCAGCTTCGAGTTTTCGCATCATCCGGGCGGAGATACCAAAGCGGTGGGCCGCTTCTTCCTGTGTCCAGCCCCGTTCAACGCGGACTTCGGCGATGCGTCGACCGACGTCTTCCAACATGCGATCGGGCGTGGCCACAAACGCACGGTGGCCGTGGTTGACTTCGACATAAAAGGAACCGAGGATACCTATTATTCATTGTGCCCAAATCCCAAGACGAGGAACCCATGAAACAGCGCGCCATATTTTCTGCGGTGGTATCCATCGCGGTGATCGTCGCGTGCTCGTCGAACACGACGATCATCCGAGACTCGGGAGACGCCGCGATTACCGATGATTCGAGCGTGCCCGATTCGAGCACGGTCAAAGACGCGTGCGCCAAGCCTTGCGGGGCGGGCTGCTGTGCAGGAGGCGAGACGTGCTCGGGAAACACCTGCTGTCCAAGTGCGAACGTCTGCGGGTCGTCGTGCTGTGGCGGGGGCGAGACGTGCTTGGGCAACTCGTGCTGCCCAAGCGCGAACGTCTGCGGCTCGTCATGTTGCCCCTCGAATGCGACGTGCTTCGACGATGGCGCGGGAAACAAAAAGTGCGCGACGCTCTGCACCGCGAGTTCACAATGCCAGGGTGCTGGGACTTGCTGTGCTCCGCTAGACGGCGTGGGCAAGTGCGCAAACTCGGGGACTACGTGGGCGTGCATTCCCTACGGCGGAACTTGTAACGGGCCCCTGATCTGCCGCTGCACCATCGGTGCAGACTGCACGAGTGGTTCATGCGCGCCGCACGTTGACGCGAACACAAAACAACCGATCGGACCGTACGTTTGCAAGTACAACGATGGCGGCCTCTATAACGGCTGCAACGGCGCGCAGACTTGCTCCGGCAATCTTTGCTGTGTCAAGGATTCGAACGCGAATGCGTTTTGCGCGAGTGAATGCATCAACGTCTCACAGTGCGGCGGCGCGAAGTGCAACACGTACAATTTCAGTTCCTCGTCGTGCGCTGGCCCGACGGCGTGCGGGCCGTGAAGCGCTTTCGCTTGGTCTGAGTCTGCGGAGACTAACGACTGTACAACGGTGACATGCCGCGACGACGCGCACCGCCCCGCTTCACTGCCTCGTCTTCGTAAAAAGATTCATTCATAGATAGACCGATGAATGGACTTGGATGGCGATGCGTCCTGTGTGGCTCTTGGTTTGCTGAGCACGCGCCCTCGTGTGTCGGCTGCCTCGACGCCGGCACCATCGTGCGCATCGGCACGCGCGCGTCTGCGGCGATCGATTTCACGGCCGAAGTCACGACCGCAGCGGAGCTTGCGCGAGCTTCATGGACGCCGGTCGTGTCATCGGCGTACACGCATTTGCGTCTTGGTGTGGGCGCTCTGTTGGTCGTCTATGGCCCAGCGGGCGGAGGCAAATCAAGCCTGGCCACGCGACTATTGGATGGCTTGCGAGCCCCCGTCATTCTGCAATCGGTAGAAGAGCCCCCAGGCCCGAGTCTGCACGCGCGACTCGCGCGCTGTGGAGTCAAACGCAACGACTTCACGATCGCAGGACGCGCGTCCGTGGACCAACTCGCTGCGCTGATCCGCGATCGAAAAGCAGTCGCGCTTGGCATCGACTCGGTGCAGGTTGCCGCCTTCACTCCAGACGATCTGCGTCACCTGTTGCTCGTGTTGCCGACGCTCCAGATCATCGTGGCGATCGCGCAGGTCAACAAACGTGGCGAGATCGAAGGTCGTGAGCGTCTCCTCCACGAAGCCGACATCGCGATCCGTGTGGAGGACCTTCGATGGACGATCACAAAGAGTCGGTACCAACCAAACGACATTGCGGGCTCTGTGCTCGCGGAGGAAGTGCAACATGAGATTGCGTGATTTGACGTGCGCGTTCTGCCTGAGCGAGAGAAGCGCGCTGCGCTTCGACCGCAAGGGGCGACCCTATTTCACATGCGGCGCGTGCGGTGCGCGCTCCTTTCTTCCCGCGTTGCGCGAAGCAGTACGGCACCTGGCTCTCGTGGAGCCTCTGTTGCACGCGCGGGTGGAGCAACTCGCACTCGATCCCGCAGACGCAAGTCGCGCAGTCGAGCGTGAGGCAGCCGTTTCATCGAGCTTCGCGGCGTTGCTCCGTGCGCCCGCGCCAGGTGCGCCCACGGCAGGCACCACCGAAACTGATCTCGGGGCTTTGCAAAGGAGTGCGCGATGACTCCCCATCCCAAGTCTTTTTTGGCAACACTGCCCTCATTGATCGATGAGCGCGGGGCGGACGCTCGCGATCTTCTCGTACTTCGCGAACGCATGGATGCGCTTTCGGATCTGCGCGCGAAGGATGCGACGAAAGAGGTGGCGGCGAGGCAAACCGAGCGCGACATCCACGCCGCAGACATCGCACTCGCGGCGGCACTCGACGAGGAGGCTCGTGCGATCGAACGCAACAACGAGACGCGCATGATCAAGGCACTCATGTTTGACACCGCGCTCGCGCTCGGTACATATCTTCTGATCACCCTTTTGCTCAACGGCTTCCGAGAATCGGCGGGGAAGCCATGAACATTCTCACCGGGCTTGTGATCGGGAAACTAGCCAATCACGCCATCAGCCGAACACTCCCGCCTTCCACCGCCCAAGTCGACGATGCGAAGACGCCCGTTGATCGGGCGCGAGAGCGGCTCTCGCGCGCAAAGGCGATGGCCGA
>JAYVXK010001113.1:0-3277 GCA_043785265.1 Myxococcales bacterium
GCGCACGGCGGCAAGTTTCCGTTGGCGTGGGACAAAGACAAAGCGATCGCGGGTCAATGGAACCCGAAGACCATGCCGACGACTTTCATCCTCGATCGAAACGGCATCGTCCGCTTCGCGCATGTCGGCTATCATGCAAAGGACGACGCGGAGATGGACAAGGAAGTCAAAAGCCTTCTCTAAAGCTCTCGACGCCGCTTCTTCGATCCCAGTTTTATCCGTTGCATCGCTTTGACGTGTTTTGCGTCATACCGTTCTCGGTCCGTATTCTCGATTCTATGCGAGCGTGCGCACCGGTCTCAGCTCCTCCGGAGGTCTTGAGTGTCGAAACGAGCGCGTGCGTGTGGCGTCTTGGCGATCGCGTTGGCGACGCTATTTGCGCCCATTGCAGGTGCTGAAGACACTTCGACGGCCAAGCGCGATGTCGTGAGCGCAGAGGACTTTCGCGTTCGAGTGACTGCGGCGCTGGCTCTTGGAAAAAGTCGCGATACGACCGCACGACCTCTCCTCGAGCGAGCGCTGGCCGACACCAATCCTGCTGTGCGAACTGCGGCTGCAGCAGCGCTCAACGTGCTCGGCGACATTGCGGCTCTCCCAGCGCTTCAGCGTCAGCTGGCTGCAGAGGAGTCTCCGAGCGTGAAGTCGCAGCTCACGAGCACCGTCGCGTCACTCAATCGAGTGGCGACGCTCACGGGTGTGCAACTCGTGATCGAAATCGGTTCGATGAAGAACGCGACCAACGTGCGCGGAGAGGGTCTTGCGCAAGTGCTGCGTCTCTCGATGCTCGCCAAGGCTCGCGCCATGAACAATGTCGTCGTCGCCGATCCCAGTGACGCCGCACTCTTGCAGCGCGCCGCAGACAAGCATGTTCCGGTGATCGCGCTCGACGGCACGTTGATTTCGATCACCCAAACGCAAGCGGGCCCGGCGACCCAACTCTCTGCACATGTCGAGTTCAGCATGCGGCGCATCCCCGACCAAACGCTCAAAGGCGTGTTGACTGGCAGCGCGACGAGCATGGGACAAGGGCCCACCGTCACCCAGCCGCGAGTCGTCGCATCCCTGCAAGATCAAGCCGTAGAAGGCGCTGTCGAGAGCGCGCTCCGTGGTGCCGATCAACCCATGATGCTCGCGGCGAGATGAGCTAGCCGCTACCGTCACGTTCGTGCGCGTCTTGTTCGTGTCGAAGCCCGTGGTCGCTCCGTGGAATGACGGATCGAAGAATCTCGTGCGCGACATCGCGATGAATCTGCAGCGCGCAGAGCCGACCGTGATGGTCTCGCCCGGTGCGCCATCGCTCGGCGATCGTGTGCGCCAAGAAACGATTTATGCCGAGGCTGGCTCGTTTGCCCCTGCAGTCACTGCCAACGCGCGTGTGATGGCGCGCCTCGTGTTCGGCGATCCTCATGATGCGTGGCACTTCATGTTCGCGCCCAATCGCGGATCGTCGACGGCCGCGGCGCTGGCCAAGTCGCTACGGCGGGCGCGCGGATGGAGAGGCAAAGTCGTGCAGACCATCGCGAGTGCGCCTCGATCGTTTCGTCATGTTCAAGGTCTGCTCTTTGGCGATGTGATCGTCGCGCAGAGCGAGCACACACGCGGGCGACTCATCTTCGCTGGCGTGCGAGCGAATGTTCGAGTCATTCCTCCGTGCGCGGTTGCCCCACGCGAGCGCACGCCCGGTGAGATCGCGACTGTACTCGATGCCCTCGATCTCCCTAAAAATGGCCAGATCGTGCTCTATCCGGGGGACATCGAAGTAAGCACGGGCGCACGTACCGTGGTCGATGCCGCACGTGTTGTACTCGCCGAAGTCCAAGACGCGACGTTCGTCCTCGCGTGTCGCAAGAAGACCGCGCGCGCTCTCGTCGCGGAGGCCGAGTTGCGCGAGCGCGTCCGTGATCTGGGTGAGCGCGTTCGTTTTGTCGGCGACGTGACGGACATGCACGCTCTCATGTGCGCGTCACACGTGGTGGCGATGCCGGCAGACGATCTGTACGGCAAGGTCGACCTGCCGCTCGTCGTGATCGAAGCGCTCGCGTTGGGCAAGCCGCTGGTGCTCGCGCGCGGAGGCCCCCTCGAAAGCGTGCATACTGCACGTTTTGTGGATCCAGGCTCCAGCAGCGCGCTCGCCAGAGAAATCGTCCGCGCTCTTGGAGGCGAGGCCTCCGTCGCGTCCGAGGCGCGCGCCGGCGTGCGTCTGTACGAAGAGCGCTTCAGCCCGACCGTCGTCGCACGTGCCTACGACGACCTCTACGAGAGCGGCTAAAAAGTGCTAGATCGAGCGCTCCCATGACTTCTAGTTCGTCCGACATTCGCAAAACGTTTCTCGACTTCTACGCTCAGCGTGGACATCAAGTGTGCGAGAGCGCGTCGCTGCTACCGCAAAACGATCCGACCTTGATGTTCGTCAACGCGGGCATGGTTCCGTTCAAAGACGTCTTCACGGGAAAAGAGACGCGCCCCTTCAAGCGCGCGACGAGCTCGCAAAAGTGCATTCGCATCAGCGGCAAGCACAACGACCTCGAGAACGTCGGCGTGACCGCGCGTCACCACACGTTCTTCGAAATGCTCGGAAACTTCAGCTTCGGTGATTACTTCAAAGAAGAGGCCATCACTTATTGTTGGGAGCTGTTGTCGAAGGTCTACAGCCTGCCGCAAGAGCGCATGGTGGTTTCCGTTTTTGGCGGCGCGGACGGAGTGAGTCCAGACGACGAAGCTCGCACGATCTGGCGCAAAGTAAGTGGGTTTGGCGATCAGCGCATCGTCGGCATCCCAGGCATTCCGGGCGACAATTTTTGGCAAATGGGAGACACGGGCCCGTGCGGACCGTGCACAGAGGTTTATTATTTTCTCGGCGATCTCGGCGCAGGTGATCAACCCGACTACTCCACGTTCGGCCAAGAACCGACGCCCGATGGTCGCGGTTGGTTCGAGATTTGGAATCTCGTCTTCATGCAGTTCGAGCGATTCGTCGAAGCGAATGGCGTCGCGCGTCTCGAGCGCCTCCCCGCGCCGAGCGTCGACACGGGGATGGGACTCGAGCGCATCACGAGTGTCATTCAGGGCAAGACGACCAACTACGACACCGACCTGCTGCGCGCACTCGTCGATCGCGCCAGTGAGATTTCCGGCAAAAAATACAGCGGATCGCAAGCAGACGACGACATGTCGATGCGCGTGATCGCCGACCACGCGCGCACCACTGCGTTCTTGATCGCCGAAGGCGTGTTCCCCGATCGCGGCGCACGCGAATACGTGCTTCGTCGCGTGATGA
>JAYVXK010001114.1:0-3270 GCA_043785265.1 Myxococcales bacterium
GCCACCCACGCAAGCCGTGAAAGTCCACCCCGCAGACTTCGTTGCGCGACCGACTGGACTCTCGAAATGCCCGTGGCGGACTTGCATCGTCAGAGACGGATCTCGAGAAAGCCGCCGCGCCGCAGCTCATCGAGCCACAACTTGCGCTGGCGTTCCACCGCCTCGGCCGTGGCACGATCGATCATCTGCTCTTTCATCTGATCGTAAGGCGGGATCGGCTCGCGGCGGTTCAACTTGAAGATGACGATCGCTTGATCGCCAATTTGGATGGGGTTCGACACATCGCCCACCTTCATGGTCGCGAGCTGCTCGCGGACCACCGGAAAGAGCACCTTCACGGGTTGCAAACCACGTGAGCCGCAGGTCAGGCGCGTTTGCGCATCATCGGTGTACTTCTTCACCAACTCGCAGAAATCAGCACCTGCGCGCGCTTGCTGGACGATCTCTTGTGCAAGAGCACGTCTTGCTTCGATGGCGCGCGGCTCTGGCACGAGCTGCATGGCGATCGCCTGCAACTCCACGGGCGACTCGTCTCCGAGCTCTTTGATGAAGTGCGCATACGCGGCACGCGCGTCTTGTTCGGTGATGCGCACGCGACCTTGCACGCGCAACTGCACCATCTTGCCTTCGAGCAACTGACGACGAATCTCGTCGCGATAGTCTTGTTCGGTGAAGCCCTCTCGCCCAGCCTCTGTGATGAGCTGCGCGAGCGGCATTTGCAGACTGTCCGCTTTTTGTCGCATCGCGCGGTCGACCTCTTCGACTCCCACACCGATGTGCGCTTTGTCGGCGGCTTGCTCGATCAAGCGTTCGTTGATCATCTCGTCGAGCGCTTCTTTGAAGGCCTGCGATTCGCCCGCGGCTTGGCGCGCTTGATCGGGGTTCTGCGCCGCCAGCATGATCAAACGTGGTCGAGCGCGGTGACGCAGCTCGCTCCACAAAACGGGACGCTCGCCAACGATCGCAACGACGCGTTCGATGATCACAGCCTGAGCAGGACGCGGCGCGACTGTGAGCGCGATCGCGATCGCAACGGTGGCGAGCAAAATGCGTGAAAAACGGCGCACGCGAGTTTGATAGCTCACTTCACGTCGAATGTCGCGATGAGCACGCGATCATCTTCGACGACCATGGATCCGGTCCCGTTGACCTTGATTCGCTCTCCGCGACCCTTGAGCATCCAGAGGCCCATCCAGACCTTCCACTGCTTGTTGGACGCGTCTTCTGGCACCGTGAGCTCCACGATGTCGCGGACGATCTTGCCCTCGGGTACGTGGTCGGGATCGATCACCCCAGAGAAGGTGGCGTGATCTCCGTTCAGGTGATTGGCCGGATCGTCCTTGTCCTTGTCTTTGTCTTTGTCTTTGTCTTTGTCGTCAGGCTTTTCTGCCGTCACTGCGTCGATGTGCATGAACACGCCCATGCCTTTGGTCGTGGGTGGACGCGCGCGCCAGTCCATTTCGATGCGCATCGTCGAGCCGGGTCCGGGGCTTGACGTGCTCATGCGCACGGCCACCAACTCGAGACCTCCAGCGAACACGACGCCTGCGTGAGTTGCGTCGGCTGGCGGAGCATCCACGACCACGTCTTCACCTTCGGTCGTCTTGAGTTCCGAGTGGGCCGCCGCTGACTCGTGCCAAAAAAGGAACGCGAGCGCGACAGGCAATGCAGGGAGAAGCGTCATGCCCAGCACTCGCAATAGAGATGCGCGATCACGGATCGGCCCATATTTACGGGATCTGCGCGACAACAAGATCATGACGACGATCGCCACGAGCGACGCAAGCGCTCCTGCGATCGCACTGCGTGGCAAAAACCGCAGCACGACGTGTTGCTTGCCCGCTGGCAGATCGATCGCGAGCAGTCCTCGATCGCTTGTGACCGTGCCCACGTTGGAACGCCAACCGGGATGCGCGTTTTGATTGATATGCACTCGCTCTGGCTCGGGCAGATCCACGTCGAGTTCGACGCGATTCGGCGACCACATGGTTGTCGCTACGGTTCCTCCCCACTTCACGGCATCGTTGTACGTGCCCACGTAAGCTTCGTCGCTGAGGTCACCGCGCAGCAGCGGAGACTCGGGCACCGGATAGGCGTCCCAACACGAGAGTGATCCGCGACTCATCGCTGGGTAATACGCAGCCGCCCAGCGCACGCCTCGCGCTTGATGAAACTCGCGCTGCACTTGCGCGGGAGCGGCCACGAGCAACCGACCCTTCATGGCCACTTGATGATTGGCGACGAGCGGCCACATGCCGACGATGAGCGCGACCGTGGCCACGAGCATCAACGAAAGGCCTAAAATTGGCCGCTTTCGTGAGAGCGCAGACAGTCGCGTGATGCCGATCGCACTGAGCACCGCGACGAAAATCGCCATCGGGATCAAGAAGCGCTCCGGATACCGAAGCGACTCGTAGACAGGCAACGCTTTGAGCGCAGCGAAGAGAGACGGCTTGAGCCCGTAGCCCGCACCGAGCCACGCACAGAGGTAGCCACACACGACGAGGCCGAGCGATCGTCTGCGAAGGATGCCCGCGAGCAACGCAGCGATGACGAATCCTCCGACGTAGTACGTGCCCGGAGGATCGAAGTCTCCGTTTTGCCCGCTCGTGATCGGCAGGACCAATTCGCTCAGCATGGTCGGATAGATCGAGATGCCTGGTGCGCCGCCGATCACGCGTGGCGCGCTGGCGATGGTCTCGGCGACAGGCCACAACCGAAACGCAGACGCTCCCAACGAGAGGAGACCCGCCGCGAGACACGTGCCGAGGCCCATCACGATGCGGCTATTTTGTCGGCGTTTCCAGTAGATCGTTAGCATGCTTACGATCTCCATCGCGACGAGGATGACCGACATTGGGGCGGCGTAGGTTCCGCCAAAGCCGACGATCCACGCGAGGGCGAGCGACGCCATCACTGCACCTTTGAGTTCGCCTCTCGCCGCGCCACGAAATCCGAGCAGCACCCATGGCAAGAGTTCGAAGCCGAGAAAGTTCGTCCAGCCAAGCGCCGCCGAGAACGCGAAGTTTCCCGACAACGCAAACACGGGAGCAGCCAGTGCAGCTCCCAAGCTGCCTGCGCCACGCGCGCGTGCATATCGGAACATGCCTTCGAGTCCGACGATCATCATCACGAACACGATGACGGGCTCTGCGCGCAACGTCCCGAGCAGCACCGTCAGCAAGAATGTCGGTGACCCAAAGCGCGCTTGAGGCGAGCCGAGACCGTACATTCCCCCGCAATAATAGGGGTTCCAGAGAGGGAGCTGAC
>JAYVXK010001115.1:0-3265 GCA_043785265.1 Myxococcales bacterium
CCCGCCAGCGACCGACGTCGCGTGCGATTGCAGCAAAAAGTAGCCCGAAAGACGCAGCAAAGACTCTTCTGAGTTCTCGTTGTCGTTCGTCCGATCCGCGTCGCTGCGCACGTCTTTGTGGTAATCGGTGAGCCATGACGGACGAGGAACGCGAACGCTACAACCCGGCGCAGATCGAGCCCAAGTGGCAAGCCTACTGGGAAGAGCATCAGACCTTCAAAGCCGTGCGCCATGCAGGCCGACCGAAGGCCTACATCCTCGACATGTTTCCGTACCCGTCGGGCTCGGGGCTGCACGTCGGTCACCCCGAGGGATACACCGCCACGGACATCGTCTGTCGTTTCAAACGAATGCAAGGCGTCGACGTTCTTCATCCCATGGGATGGGACGCGTTCGGACTTCCTGCGGAGCAGCACGCCATCCGCACCGGCACTCATCCGCGCGCCACCACACTCGCCAACATCGGCAACTTCCGTCGCCAACTCAAGATGCTGGGCTTCAGCTACGACTGGTCACGCGAACTCGACACCACGGACGACGACTATGTCCGTTGGACGCAATGGATCTTCCTGCGCTTGTACGAACGCGGTCTGGCGTTTCAACAGTCAGACAGGCCCGTCAACTGGTGTCCGGGGCTCGGGACCGTCCTCGCGAACGACGAAGTGACCGCAGAGGGCAAGAGTGAGGTCGGAGGTTTTCCGGTCGAGAAGCTCAAGATTCGCCAGTGGTCGCTGCGCATCACTCAATACGCAGACCGCCTGCTCGAGGGACTCAAGACCCTGGAGTGGCCTGAAACCAAGGGTAAACAGATTGACTGGATCGGTCGCAGCGAGGGGACCTTGGTCGACTTCAAGGTCGACGGCCATCCTGACGTGACTCTCAGCGTCTTCACCACGCGCGTCGACACTCTCCCCGGCGCGACCTACGTCGTGCTCGCACCAGAACACCACCTCACCGCTGCGATCACCACGAACGCTCAGCGCGCCGAGGTCGAGAAGTACAGCGCCGACACCGCGAAGAAGAACGACATCGATCGCGCAGACATCAAGCGCGAGAAGACGGGCGTCGCTCTCGGAACGTTCGCGATCAATCCGGTCAACGGAGACAAGATTCCGATCTGGATCGGCGACTATGTCATCGGCACCTACGGGACGGGCGCGGTGATGGCAGTCCCCGCACATGACGAACGCGATCACGCTTTCGCAAAGAAGTATTCGCTGCCGATCGTGCAAGTGATCGCTCCAGTGGATTCCACTCAAGAGATCGACGTCCAAGCACAGGCCTTCACTCCGGACGGCAAGACCCACTCAGCTCGCAACGACGCTCCCGTGGCCGACGCGACTCCGAGCGCTGCAGCACGCAAGCTCGTCACAGATTGGTTGGAGAGCAGAGGGCAGGGGCGATCGAAAGTCACCTACAAGCTTCGCGATTGGGTGTTCTCTCGTCAGCGATATTGGGGCGAGCCCATTCCGATCTATTTTCCGGTCGAGTGTGACGGAGATCCACGGCTCAAAGACGCCGCTTTCACGATTCGCTACGATCAGCCGCACGCGGTGGCGGACTCGGAGTTGCCGCTTCGTCTGCCTGACCTCGAAGACTTCAAGCCGGGTACTGATCCCGCCGGCCCGCTGGCGCGCGCGACCGACTGGCGATTCTTCGAGCGAGACGGCAAGTGGTTTGCGCGTGAGACCAACACGATGCCTCAATGGGCGGGCTCGTGTTGGTACTACCTGCGCTTTCTCGATCCACGCAATCGCGAAACTCTCTTTTCAAAAGAAGCGTACGACGCTTGGATGCCCGTCGACCTCTATGTGGGCGGCAACGAACACGCAGTGCTCCATCTGCTGTACGCCCGCTTCTGGCACAAGGTGCTGTTCGACATGGGAATCGTCACGCACGAAGAGCCGTTCACGCGGCTCGTCCATCAAGGCACGGTCCTCGGCGAAGACAACCAGAAGATGTCGAAGTCGCGCGGCAATGTGATCAACCCAGACGACGTCGTGAAGACGCATGGCGCGGACGCGCTACGGCTCTACGAGATGTTCATGGGCCCGCTCGAACAGATGAAACCCTGGCAAACCAGCGGAATCGAGGGCGTTCGTCGCTTTTTGGATCGAGCATTTTCGGCTCTCGCGCTCGGCAATGTGAGCGCAGACGCTCCTTATGATCTCGAGACCAAGCGGCTCGTTCACAAGACCATCAAAAAGGTGACGCACGACATCGAAGCCATGCGCTTCAACACGGCCATCAGCACGATGATGGTGCTGATTCGTCAGCTCGGCGGCTTGCCCAAGGTCCCGCTCGAGGCAGCGCGCGTATTCGCGCTGCTGTTGTCGCCGTTCGCTCCTCACTTGGGAGAAGAGATCTGGCAGCGTTTGGGCTTTGCCACGTCGCTCGCCCATGAGCCTT
Organism: Myxococcales bacterium; assembly: GCA_043785265.1. GTDB lineage: Bacteria > Myxococcota_A > Polyangia > Polyangiales > Polyangiaceae > JANYHY01. The sequence goes on from JAYVXK010001115.1 coordinate 2,410, forward strand.
GGCCCACGTTCGATGCCGAACTCGTCAAAGACGACGTGATCGAAATGGGCGTTCAAGTAAACGGCAAGTTCCGCGCGACCGTCACGCTGCCGGTCGACGCAACCGAAGAGGTCGCACGCGCGGAGGCGATGCGAGACGCCAAGGTCGCCAGCTACACGGACGGCAAGACAATCAAGAAGGTCATCTATGTCCCAGGAAAAATTCTAAACCTCATCGTGGCGTGATGCGACGAGCGCTGATCGCCCTTGTTTTTGCAGGCTGCGGCTATCGCGCGCTCTACGCGTATCCTGCCGGCGAGAGACTTCATGTCGCGCTCGTGCGGGTGGCCATCCCCAACAGCGCAGCAGGACAAGAAGTGCTCACGGGCGCAACCGAAGAACTCGCCAAGCAAGGTGCACTCGCATCGGGAGACGGATATCCGCGACTCGAGATCGAAGTGACGGGTGCGAACGAAACGAGCGAAGGCATCGAAGTCTCTCTCTCTGGGCGCGGTGGTAGCAGCGGTCCCAATGACGTGAGCAAGACTCCAACCGCGAGGGCGACGAATGTAGCGATCGTCGTTCATGCGTGGATTGTCCGAGCGAAAGGCAAAGACCCCGAGCGCGACACTGGCGACATGCGCGCAGAAGACCTGGTCAGCACCACGGGCAACGATCCTGTCACCGCGGACTTCGTCTACCAAGATGCTCAACGCGCGGTGGCGCGCAGATTGGGCCATAAGCTCGCCGCGCGCGCGATCGGCGATCCGAGCATCAGCGAAGGCATCGGTCGCTAGTTGTTCCACCAACATGGTCGACTGACAAAGCGTGATACCGTGCCGCTCGATGCTTACGGTGGGGTGCTGCGGTTTTCCTGT
>JAYVXK010001116.1:0-3264 GCA_043785265.1 Myxococcales bacterium
TTGCGATTCTTCACATTGGCCAACGTTCGCGCCTCCTAAACCGCTTTACCGAGCGAGGAACATAACTCGGACTTGCGCTGGCGCGCGCATAGATCGATCCTGTCATGCTCATGTCTGATGTTCCGTTCCAACTCACGACTCACTTCGAGCCCAAGGGTGATCAGCCCACGGCGATCAAGGAGCTCGTGGCTGGGCTCGAGCAAAAGCAAAAGCACCAGGTATTGCTCGGCATCACGGGGTCCGGCAAGACCTTCACGATCGCCAATGTGATCGAGAAGACTCAGCGCCCAGCCCTGATTTTAGCCCCAAACAAGACACTCGCCGCGCAGCTCTACGGCGAGATGAAAGACCTGTTTGGTCACAACGCGGTCGAATACTTCGTCAGCTACTACGACTACTACCAGCCCGAGGCGTATGTGCCGTCGAGCGACACGTACATCGACAAAGACGCCATCATCAACGACGCCATCGATCGGATGCGCCACTCGGCCACGCACGCGCTCCTCTCACGACGCGACGTCATCATCGTCGCGAGCGTGTCGTGCATCTACGGCATGGGATCGGCAGAGAGCTATTACGGACTGCTCATCGATCTCAAGGTCGGCGAAGAGTTTCCGCGCGATCACCTTTTGCGATTGCTGGTCGACATCCAATACGAGCGCAACGACACCGACTTTCACCGCGGCACCTTTCGCGTGCGCGGTGACGTGGTCGAGGTGTTTCCGGCGTACGAACAAGAGACCGCGATTCGCGTCGAGTTTTTTGGCGACACAGTCGAGGCGATCAAAGAGGTCGACCCGCTGCGCGGCAAGGTCAAAGGCACCTTGGAGCGATACGCGATCTACCCAAGTTCGCACTATGTCACTCCGCAAGAGCAGATGCGCAAGGCCATCGGTTCGATCCGCGAGGAGCTGCGCGAGCGACTCGATTTCTTCGACAAAGAAGGGCGATTTCTCGAGAAGCAAAGACTCGAGCAGCGAACTCTCTACGACATCGAGATGATGGAGCAGATGGGTTTTTGCAATGGCATCGAGAACTACTCGAGGCACCTGTCGGGTCGCAAACCGGGCGAGCCGCCGCCCACGTTGCTCGACTACTTCCCCGAGGACTTTCTCATCATCATGGACGAGTCGCACCAGACCGTGCCGCAGGTCGGCGCGATGTACCGTGGCGACCGCGCGCGCAAAGAGACGCTGGTCGAATATGGTTTTCGTCTGCCGAGCGCGCTCGACAATCGCCCGCTCAAGTTCGACGAGTTCGAGTCACGCGTCAAACAAGCGCTCTACGTCTCGGCGACACCAGGCGAGTACGAAATCGAGAAGACCAAAGGCGTCATCGTTCAGCAGGTGATTCGTCCTACGGGTCTGATGGATCCGCTCGTGGAGGTGCGCCCTGTCAGCGGCCAGGTGGATGATCTTCTCGGTGAGATTCGCGATCGCGCGAGCAAGAACGAGCGCGTCTTGTGCACCACCCTGACCAAGCGCATGGCAGAAGATCTCACCGACTATTACCGTGAGCTCGGTGTTCGCATTCGGTACTTGCACTCGGACGTCGACACACTCGACCGCATCGATATCCTCCGTGATTTACGGCTCGGCGAGTTCGACGTGCTCGTGGGCATCAACCTCTTGCGAGAGGGCTTGGACCTTCCCGAGGTGAGTCTCGTCGCCATTTTCGATGCGGACAAAGAAGGTTTTTTGCGCAGCTCGCGCTCGCTCATCCAAACGATAGGTCGCGCGTCTCGCAACGTGGAGGGTCGCGTCATCATGTATGCGGAGCGCGAGACGACCGCCATGAAGTACGCCATGGACGAGACTGCTCGGCGCCGCGCTCTGCAGGGCGTCTACAACACCGAGCACGGGATCATCCCGACCACGATCGTGCGCGCCATCATGGTGATGAATCCAGCCGCAGGCACCACCGACTACTACGACGTCCCGCGCATCAAGGCTGGCAGCGCGCAGAAGGGAGTCGCCGAGCTCGATCCCTTGGAGCGCTTGCGTGCGTTGCGCGCAGAGATGTTCTCCGCCGCGGAGAACCTCGAGTTCGAGAAGGCCGCGCGTCTACGGGACCAAATCAAGGTCATGGAGAGCGAGAGCGGCGAGGTCCCTGCCGAGAGTGGCTTCTTCGATCCTTATGCGAAGAAGAAACCCGCGCGCGGCGCAAAGCCCAAAAAAGCGGCACAACAGGGCGGTGGATGGAAAGCTGCGAAGCGCCGCTCCACCAAGTGGAAACCCTAACACTGCGTCAGCAGTGTTTGCTAGTTGCCGGCGATGGGGCCGGTGTCGACGACTTCGAAGTCGCTGCCTTTGATTTGACCGAGAGCGGCGATCAAGTCGTCCATGATCGTGTTGCCGTTGTTGGTGGGAGTTGCCCAGCCATCGTTGGTGTCGCCGCTGAGGTACCAGTCGCTCCCGTTGTCGGCGAGCATGAGACCGTACTTCTTCATGGCAGTGATGACGACTGTGGCCTCGGCGCTGGGCTTGCTCACGGTGACGCCTGCCTTCAGTCGCACACGCAGACCCATGGGAGGATCGGACGTGGTCGCCGTTTTTGCACCTGCAGCGTGCGTGGCGGGAAGGATGTAAGCCTGTTGCGTGATGTTCATGGTGAAGCGAATGGCATGACGAATCTCGCCCGCTTTGACTTCGTCGTAACGTACCAAGCCTGGCATGATCGGAAGTCCTGCTGCATCGGCGCTCGTTAGACCAAACGTGCGGAGCTTGTTCGAACCCAAGGGCCAGATCGCACCGTTGGCTGCTTGCCAGTTGGGGCCAGTCCAGTTTTGAGCTTGGTACAACTCATAGAGCGTGCAGTTGGCTGGGCCGCCTGACGTGTCGACGTAAAGCACGTGACGATCAGCGATAGGGTCGGCGGCGGGTCCGCCTTCGATCTTGACGGTGCTCGGAATCGGGTAGCAGAAGTCGCCACCATTGTTGGGACACATCAGCTTGTCGCTGTCGCTGATGCCCCACTTCGCCGTCCACTGCATCTTGACTGGAGGTGACCCGGTGCCGCTGTTGATCGGGATGCCGAACTGGTCCTTGAAGGTGCCCCAGTAAGGATGCAGCGTGGTCTTCGGAGCCATGGCGGCGAGGTACATCGCGTTGTCTTTGCTGAGCGCATCGCCCGACACGACGTGATTCCAAGCATTGTCTGCAGGAAAGACATCGCAGCCTGCATAGTTAGGACTCTTACCATTGGGTGGACCCGAGTCTTTGTTGGTCGACGAGTCAGTCACGAGCGCGCCATCAGGGAAGACTT
>JAYVXK010001117.1:0-3262 GCA_043785265.1 Myxococcales bacterium
CGGCAACATCATCGTCGTCTATCAAGACTCGTCTGCGGGCACGCTTCGCTACGCAAACGGAGTGACCAACGGTGCCACGCACAAGTGGACGCAGCGAACGATTGCTCAGCAAACAGGATTTGCGGGTTTCTTTCCGCGCTTCGTGCCGACGCAACCGTCGATCACCAACTTCTACCGAAAAACCGACCACACAAACAGGACAGTGACCGGCGACGTCGCTTTCGTAACCCCCTGATCTGTCGGTCGTGATTTCTGCGGCCTAGAGCGTAAGCTCGCTTCGATGATTTCGGTGGAGCGTGCAACTGGCTACAAAGAGCCTGTTCGCACGTCCAGAGACGTCCTTGGTCGTGGCGCGCGAGTGCGTTACGTCGAGGCCGGCGATGGTCCGATCATCGTGCTCTTGCACGACTTGCTCTCGAGTTCGATCGAATGGGACGACGTGATGACTCCCTTCGCGCAACGCTTCCGCGTCGTCACCATCGATCTGCCTGGACACGGCGAGAGCGAGAAGCTTTCTCCCGAGCGGTTCGCGTATGGCTTCGAAGCGTTCGCCAATGCGATCGTGGACGTCGTCGCCACTCTCGGTGTTGCGCGCGTTCATGTGTGCGGTCGTGGCTTGGGCGCGCTCGTCGCCATTACTCTCGCAGCGAAGTACCCGGCAGTCGTCGACCACTTGGTGTTGCTCGCGCCGGGTGTCTATGGGACACGCACGCCATGGAGCACACGCGCAGCTGCGTGGCCTGTGGTGGGAAATCTCTTCTACAAGCAGGTGTTCGGGAAAACCCTATTTTCTAGGTACTTCAGCGATCAGCTCGCTGATCCTTCGCGTTTGAACACAGCACGCGTGGGCGCGCACTTCGCCAATTTCGACGAGCCAGCCTCGCGCGAGTCTGCGCACGCAACACTGCTCGCGCTGCAAGACACGCGCAGTGTCGTGGCCCGACTCGCCCGCGTGTCCGCGCCGACCCTCGTCGTCGCTGGCCGACAAGACGCGTCCGTCCCGCTCAAGGACGGTCGCAGACTCGCTCGTGAGCTCGGACGCGCGCGCTTCGAAGTCCTCGAGTGCGCACACTCACCCGCAGAAGAAGTCCCCGACCAACTCGTCTCGATCGTCGGCGACTTTCTGCATCCAGTCAGGGCCGGGAGGGAGCGTTGACCGACTCGCGCGCCCGCCGCAGATTCCAGAAGAATAGAGGCGCTCTCGTTGGGGCGGTCTTCGTTCTCGTGCTCATGGCATTCGCGATCTTCGCGCCGCTCTTCGCGCATCACGATCCATCGCTCAGTGACTTCAGCCGAGGCGCAACCGATCTCGGCACGCCTGTCGCTCCATCTGGCGAGTTCTGGCTTGGTACCGATCGGCTCTTCAGAGACCAGTTCGTACGACTCGCTTACGGTGCGCGCATCTCTCTCATCATCGCCTTCGCCGCCACCTTCATTGCAACAGTGATCGGCGCGATCGTCGGCATCGTGTCCGGCTATTACGAAGGCTCAAACGGCGTCCCGGTGCCATTGGTCACGCTCGCGGGCTTGTTCATGGCGTTCGTTCTCGTCATGGCAGGTGTCGCCCCACGATACGCGTATGCGGCCGTCATCGTAGGTCTCGCGCTCGGTGTGGCCGCCGTGATCACGCGGCAACGATGGCTCTCGATCGGTCCTCGACTCAACGCCGACACGGCGCTCATGCGTGTCGTGGATGTCGGCCTGTCCTTCCCGTTCTTGCTCTTGGTGATGGCGCTTGCGGCGGCTCTCGAGAAGACGAGCATGAGCGCGATCCTCCTCACCCTTGGACTCACCGGCTGGCTTGGAACCGCCCGCGTCGTGCGCGCCAAGACTCTGCAGGTGCGCTCGCTCGACTTCGTGGTCGCCTCTCGTGCGCTCGGGCAGTCGACGTGGCGCATCTTGCTGTTCCATGTGCTGCCCAATGTGTCAGGCCCGTTGATCGTGATCGCTACCAGTTCGGTCGCGCAGATGATCATCGCTGAGAGCGTGCTCTCCTATCTCGGCGCCGGCCTGTCTCCTCCCACGCCGACGTGGGGTCACATGTTGTCCGAAGGTCAGGACAGTTACCTCAACGCTCCGTGGCTGCTCGCCGCGCCAGCGCTCGCCATCTTGATCGCGGTGCTCGGCTTCAACTTGGTCGGGGAAGGCCTGCGCGACGCGCTCGATCCAAAAGATGCGTAGCCTCCATCTTCTCTTTGCCGCTCTTGGGTTGCTTCTTTTGAATGGATGCAATGAGCCTCTCGCGGCTCCTATCCCGGGTGGGCATCCTGACGATCCGACGCCTCGTCGCGGCGGCATATTGCACTTCGCGTCCATCGCAGACGTTCGCGGGCTGGACCCCGCCGTAACCTCGGATGCGCTTGGCGCCGAAGCGATGGAATCAATCTTCGCGGGCCTGGTCGACTTTGACGCTAGCGGTCATGTCGTGGCTGATTTGGCGGATCATTTCGACATCTCGGCGGACGCGCTCGAGTACACGTTCACGCTCAGACAGGGCCTGCGTTTTCACGACGGAGACGAGGTGACGGCAGACGACGTGCGCCGGTCGGTCGAGCGCGCGCTCCATCCAGACACGCCGAGCGCGTTCGCCAGCTTCTACGATCGCATCGAAGGCTTCAAAGATTATACTGAAAAGAAGTCGGCACACCTTTCCGGCGTTCGGGTGCAGGGCCGATATGTGGTCTCCATTCGACTCTCGATCGCTGACGCGACGTTCTTGCCGGCGTTCGCGATCACCATGCTGCGACCTGTCTGCAAGAGCGCGGGCGACCGCTACGACGACACCTGGATGCCCTGTGGAGCTGGACCGTTCAAGCTGGCTCCCGGAGGCTGGGAGCGCGGGCGCTCGCTCACTTTGGTGCGACACGACGGCTGGTACAAACCAGGCGAGCCTTACCTCGACGGAATCGTCTTCACCTATGGGATGAACCAGACGACCCAGAGCTTCAAACTCGAAGAGGGAGAGCTCGACACCTCGCAGGATCTCTCTCTGACCGACACCATTCGATTCGTCGCCGACCGACGCTGGCTGCCGTACGGATTCAAGGAGGGCGCGCGCAACGTCTACGGCGAAGGCATGAATGTGGCGATGCCGCCGTTCGACAATGTCGAGATTCGCAGAGCGGTGTCGTGCGCAATCAACCGCGACGAGATGCGCTTGGTCCGCGCACCGAACATGACCGCCGTCACACGCACCTTGCCCGCTGTGCTCGCGAACGATCCTGATTTCAAGGGGCAGCACTTCGATCTCGCGGAAGCCCTC
>JAYVXK010001118.1:0-10535 GCA_043785265.1 Myxococcales bacterium
CGCATTCGCTCGATGCCTTCGTGCGAGAGCATCCGAGCGAATGGCTTTGGATGCACCGGCGATGGAAAGACCCGCTGCCTCTTGCTGCACTCGCAGAACCTCGATAGGGCTCGAACATGCTCGACCCCCTCATTATCGCGGGCCGCTCGTTTCAGAGTCGACTCATCGTGGGTACTGGAAAGTATGCGAGCGTCGAGCTCACCGAGAAGGCGATCGATTCGTCTGCAGCCGAGATTGTGACCGTGGCGCTTCGGCGCATCGATCTGAAAGATCGATCGAGTGGGTCGCTCATGTCGCTGCTCACGCGACGCGCGCGTCTCGCCGAAAAATCGACACACGGCGACCTGCTCCACTGGACGCTCCTGCCCAACACCGCCGGCTGCTACACCGCCGATGAGGCTGTGCGCACGCTGCGACTCGCGCGTGAACTGGGGATAGCCGACATGGTGAAGCTCGAAGTGATCGGCGACAAAGACACGCTGTATCCCGACAATGAGCAGACGCTCGAAGCGGCCAAAATACTGGTCAAAGAGGGGTTCGTCGTGTTGCCGTATTGCATCGACGATCCGATCGTGTGCCGCAAACTCGAGGACATCGGGTGCGCGGCGGTGATGCCTCTGGCCGCGCCGATCGGTTCTGGCCTTGGCATCCGCAATCCACACAACCTCGAGATCATCATCGACCGCGCGAAGGTGCCGGTCATCGTCGACGCAGGAGTGGGCACGGCAAGCGATGCGGCGCTCGCGATGGAGCTCGGCTGCCATGGCGTGCTCATGAATACTGCGATCGCTCACGCCAAGGATCCGGAGATGATGGCCCTGGCGATGCGCGATGGCGTGCGCGCAGGACGCATGGCATTTCGAGCGGGGCGCATGCCGAAGAGTCGCTATGCGAACGCGTCGAGCCCCACCAAGGGATTGATTGAGTGACGAGAATCCACCTGATTTTCGCGGCAATCGCGATCACTCACGCGCCGATGCAGTGCAGCCACGATCCCGATCCTTCTGTGCGACAAGAAGACACAGCAGGTGATGCGCTGTGGGATTTGGGACAGGACTTCAAGGCGCGCGGTGACGACGCGGCGTACCGACACACACTCGAGACACTTGTCTCCCGATATCCGTCGAGCCGACATGCGCCTGCTGCGCGCGAGGAGCTCGGCGCCGAAGCGGGATTGCACTGAGCTCCATCGTGTCGTCGGCGGCCTTCACGATACCGCGACTCGTGTTGATTACTGACGCGCGCTACGACGACGACCACCTCGCGTGGGTCGCTGAGCAGGTATGCGCGGCCGTGCCACGCACGTGTGTGCAGCTTCGTGTGCGAGAGGGCAGCGACGGCGAATTGATCGCGATCGCTTCGCGCCTTCGCGACATCACCCTCGCGCACGGAGCGCTCCTGATGATCAATCGCAGACCTCACCTCGCGCGTCGCGTGAACGCCGACGGTGTGCACGACGACGCGACAAACCTTCGAGCGCACTCCGACTCGTTGATCACGAGCGCGCCCGCACACGACGACGCCGACGTGACGCTCGCCAAGCAAATGAACGCGACATTCGTCCTCGTGAGTCCGATCTTCCAGAGCCCTCAAAAACAGGCTCCGCGTGGCCTCTCTGCGATTTCGAGCGCTCGAGCGATCGCGGGCACGATGGGGGTGATCGCGCTCGGCGGCATCGACCAAAACGCCCACGTCTGTTTCGCCGCCGGAGCGGACGGAGTCGCGTGCATCCGCGCACTGCTCGACGCAGCGGACCCAGCTAGCGTGGCAAGGCGAATCCTCCGCCTCCGTGAGCCGTGATATAAAGGGCAACCCGATGGCGATGACCTACGACGAATCGCTTGCCATCACTCTCGGTGTATTGCGCCGACACGTGGAGCGCCCCGAAGACATCGCCCCGCACAATCACATCCAAAACGATCTGGGACTCGACAGTCTTGGTGTGATGGAAGTCGTCGCCGATCTCGAAGACGAAATGCGCGTGAAGATACCCACCGAGACACTGAGCACCATCGTGACGGTCGACGACGTCGCAAGAGCGCTCGCGAAGATCGCCACGCTTCCCAGCTAATTAGGCCAGCTAATTGGGCCTCTTTATCAGGGCGCGATGTTGGTCTTCATGACCATGGGAACAGTGAGACCAACTCGGATCGCTTCGACCACGCCATTGCTGAGAGCGGTGTCTGCTTGCTCGCATGCAATCGGCACTTCACCCGACATGGCGCCTTTGCATTCTTTGCCGCGCTTGTCGTATGCCTGCTTGATGCTCGCGTCGGCGAGCAGCGTGTTGCGTGTTTGCTCCGCGAGATAGCGCCACATGATGAGCGGATGTTTCGCGCGCGGAGGCTTGCGTGCCGTCACTTCGCCGTCGTCGAGCGAGTAGCAGTTTCCATCCCATCGCATGACTTGGTAACCGCCCCCCGAGCCGACGATGACCGTGCTTCCTTTGGGAGGCATGCGACGCTTGAGTACGATGACCTCCTCGTCGAATGCGAGCTTTGCGCGTGCCGAAGCGCCACCCTCGGCGTTCCATGCGTCGACGTCGCCTCTCAAATAGATGCGAGTCCACGGCGAATTTTTTGCGAACAAGATCAACGCGAGATCTGGCTGAGACGCCGCACAAACGCGATCAGCGAACGACGCGCCAGTCACGCACATGTCGCCGCCGCCATCAGCACACGTCGTGGGAATGGTGAGCGGAGCCTCTGCTCGTGGGGCGTCGGGCGTGCCGGGCGTCTTGGCAGCACTTGCGGCGACGGATGGCGCTGAATTGTCGACATGCGCGGAGGTATCCGTGTCGACCGATGCAGCAGGAGGCGCAGCGCCACCGCATGCGACGAGCGAGACCAAGAGAACGAACTTCGACATGGGACGCGCAATTGGAGCAGAAGCCCGTGACGTTCGAAAGAACAATCGCGGCTTGTTTCAGCCAGAAATCGCGACGATGGTCTCTTCCGTCAACGTCGAGAGGCGGGTGCGTTCATCCGTGGGGATTGGTTCGCGCACGATCTTGAAGATTCCGTGATCAAAGGGCAGGCCTGGCGCCTCCGAGACTTTCTCGAGTCGCTCGCGCTCGCCTCTCTCGAGAAGCTCCAGCGCGCGGTGATGACAGTAAGGGTTGTCACCGGTTTTTCCGAGCAGCACATGACTCGTCCAGTTGCACCCGCCGAGACATGACTCATTGTAATAACAATCGTGACAAAATCCGGAGAGGTCATCCACAGTCATGTCACGCGTGAAGCGCAGTGCTTTGCTCTGCTCCCAAATATCGAGCAGTGACTGGTCTCGCACGTTGCCACCCACGTACGCGTCGGTTGGTAGCGAGGGACATCCCTTGATGTCGCCATTGGCTTCGATCCCGAGCACGAGTTTTCCGGCGCCGCACGATCCACGATGTTGCCCTGGAAAAGCCGCCCGAATCGTAGACTCGAACGGGCCGTAGTAGCCGATGTTGTTGCCCGCCCAAAAGCGGACTTTTGCTTCGTCTGCGCGTCGCTTCAGGCGAGCCAACATGGGGATCACTTCGAGGACCTGCCAAGGCTCGAGCAGCATGTCTGGCTCGTCTCCGGCGCGACCCATCGCGGTGGTGAGTTGCATTTGCCAGCCGTGGATTTTGTTTTTGATCAGCAGCTCTAGGACGTCCGGGATCTCCGTTAGATTGGCACGATTGATTTGTGTGTTTGCCGCAACCGGAATGCCCACCGCCCGAAGGTTGTCGAGCGCAGCCATGGCTGAATCGAAGCTGCCATTTACGCCGCGCAGCAGATCGTGTGACTCTCGAAGGCCATCGACGGAGACACTGACGCTCTGCAAGCCCGCGTCTTTGGCTTCACGTGCGCGCTCCGGAGTCATCCCCCTGCCGCCCGTGGTCATCGAGCACTGCATGCCGAGACGGCGAATTTCACGGATGATCTGCGTCCAATCATCGCGCAGATAGGCTTCACCACCGATGACGGTGACCTCGAGCACACCAAGTTCGTGCATCTGTCGCACGAGGTCGAGCGCCTCTTTGGTGTCGAGTTCGTCGGGTCTGCCTTTGCCTGCGCGCGAACCGCAGTGGCGACACGCAAGATCGCAAGCGAGTGTGATCTCCCAAACGCAGTAGATGGGACGGACTTTGTCTTTTTCGCGCACCTCACCGAGAAGCGGCAGACGCTTTTTGGAAGGCAATGCCAGCGGCGCGATCGGCAATGATCGAGGTCTCGGTCCGAGCATCAGGAATCCTGCGGGAGTGGTGGTGCGCCGTAGATGGGGATGATGCTGGTGTCTTTGCCTGCGCTGTCGGTCACCGCGGCATCCGGCACCGTAAAGGCGCTGTCGGGCATGTCGGGCTGACTCGTGTCTGGCGATGCATCGACCGATACGCGAATCACTTCGCCGAGCGTAGTTCGGCCACCGCACGCTGCTGCGACGATCACACCGGCGACGACCGCGTGACGCGCGGTGCAAAACGGGCACGTGCGCCCGATGACGTGACGTCGACAACGCGGACACGGCCTGAGTGTCGACATCAGTCAGTGCCAGAATCGACAGGCTGTGCGTCGGCGGAGGCGTCTTTCACGGCTGCATCCTTCGCAGCGTCTTGTCCCGCGTCCTCTTTGCCCGCGTCGATCGGCGGCCCGCCATAGAACGGAACGCCTGCATCCATGCCCGCCTCTTGGTTTCCAGCGTCGTACGGATCGTAGGGAGGCGCACCGTAGACGGGGCTATCCGAGGCGGAACAAGCGACCGCGACCGATGCGGCTCCTGCGATCAAGGCCGCACGACCGACGCGCTTTCGCTCAGGACTCGGCGCAGGAGCTGTCGAGACAACCCTCTCACCGCAGAACGGACACGCCGCACTCCCCGCTTTCACGTGGCGCGCGCATGATTGACAAGTCAAGAGTCCCATCGAGGAGCCTTTCGCTAAGACCTCGACGATACTTCATTTGCAGTGCCCGTTGCGTGCTCGTTGCACTCGTCCGCGAGTTGTCGTTTGCTCGCGCCGATGGAACTTTCAGTGACCCGCGAGACGCTTCCAGACGGCTCGGTGCTCGTCACCCGCAATCGAGCGCGCGTGCTCATCACGGTGCCCAAAGCAGGTGTCATTGTCGTGGTCTCTTCGGTTGGTGGCGAGAGCGAGGTCGACTCGTTCGTGATGGACGAACTCGCAGCAGAAATTGGACGATCGGGTGACGTGGCGCTCTTCGTGGACATGCGAGACGTCAAGCGTTTGGCGTTCGATACCCGCAAGAAAGCCATGCCCTGGGCGAAGGCGCACCGAAAGAAGATCAGCTGCGCGCACATTCTGGTGGGCTCGAAGATCGTGGAGATCGGGTTGAAGATCGTCGCTGTGTTCGCAGGCGGTCGCCTCGAGGTCTACGGCAAATCCGATGCGCTGCTCGCTGCCCTCCAACACGACGCCCCCGAGATCAAGGCGCTCCCTGTGTTGCCCTGAGGTAGTGTGCGCCCATGCATTTGCGAATCGCTGTTGTAGGGCTTTTGCTTTGTGCGTGTGGTGGAGCAACACCCGAGCCGACTGTGCCTGGTCCAACCACGGCGCCTTCATCTTCGGTCGTGGTGTTGACCCCCGATGTGCCGACGCAAGCAGCGGTCTCGGTGGTGCGCTTTGACGATCTTGGTGTGAGCTTCGCCGTACCACCTGGGTTTCATGTGGTGGGTGATGATGATCTCTCGGCGCGAATTCGTGCATCCGCAAACCCTCGACTCACAGCGGCGCTCGAGAGTCGCGCGTCGCAAAAGAAGGGGTTGCCGCTGTTGACGCTCTCGAAAGAGACGAGCCAAAAAGGTGACGGCTTGACGCTCACTCTCACCGCCACGGTGGTCCCGCCGACGACGACACCCGCAGAACTTCTCACTCAGCAGCAAGCCGTGATGAAGGACAACCTCGCGACATTCGCGGTCACGGACGGACCAAGAGAGCATGTTCAAGACGGCGTTGCGGGGATCGAACTCGCCGATCGCTACGGTCTTCGCGGCGCTACGGAGACGCTCAAAATGGCTTCGGTGATGCGGCTGCACGTGCGCGCGGGTCTCGCGATCACCTTGGTCGCTGTGTGGCCTGAGAGCGCACCGACCGAGCGCGAAGTCGAGGCGCACGGATTGCTCGATGGTCTCCACTTCTACGCCGCGCAGCCCTGAAGCAAGATCGCTCGCACGTCGCCGTCCCCGTCCCCGCTCCCGTCGCTGCCCTCTTCATGTGGTCTTCGGCTTGCAGCGTCCTGTCTCATGCGACCGACATGGCTCTTGGTGAGCGCGCTGCTCTGCCTCATGGGATGCGCTGAATCAGGCGTAAACCGGCCCTCGCGGCTGGCCATGGTCCCCATGCGAACTGACGAAACAGTCATTACTCCTGCAATCGAAGTCACCAATCTTCCCATCGCGGATTCATCCGAGGCGACGTCGCGCCCCACTTCGCTGGTTCCAGCTGACATCTTGCCCCTGGTCACGATCGATCCAGAGCCTGAGATCGAGGTCCAACTGGTCGCGGGGATCGGGCGGGCCGAGATGCCTGGCGGCTCGATCGCAGACAGTTTCGCGAGTGCCTATGTGGTCCGCGCGGAGCATGGCTTCGCTCCGATCATGCGCGGGGCTCATTACGGGGGCGCGGCTCGCACCGTGAGCTTCAACAGAACCCTCTCCGCCTCGCCGGTCGCACACATCCAGGCGAGCGGAGTGATTCGCGGCCCCTGAGTCTTCGATGGAGCGATACTCGCGCGCATGCGGGTCATCGCTCTTACGTTATGGGTCGTGTGTGCTTGCGGCGGCGCGACGACGACCGCCCCTGCCGCTGCAGCAGGCGCTGGGGCACCAGACATGTCGTCTCCCGCTGCAGCGTGCATTGCACTCGCGAACACGCCGCGCGCGAGCAAGGCCGGACAGCCCGCTAAAATTGGCGTCAAACACATTCTCGTAAAATGGAGCGGCGCGAAACATTCATTGGCCACGGTGACTCGCTCGCGCGACGACGCATGCCTGCGCGCGTTGCAAGCTCGTGATGCGCTGCGCGGCGGCGCGGACTTCGATGCGGTCGTCAAAGACTACAGCGACGAGCCAGGCGCGGTCTCGCGAGCGGGATCTCTCGGCGTCGTGGAGCGCAGTGCGCTCGTCGGTGCATTCGCGGACGCGGCTTTCGAACTCGCGCCTGGTGAGTTCTCTGATGTCGTCGAGACCGAGTTCGGCTTTCACGTCATCTCGCGCACGCAATGATACGAGGCGCGATTCTCGTCATCGGTGTGATGTGTTTGGGGCAATGCCCCAAGGGCAATGTCGCTCCCGCAGAGGACGCAGCACCGGTAGCGATGCTCGACGCTTCACCGCAGTCCGACGACCCAGCGTCGCCGACGAGTTATCCAGCGAACCCCATCGACGCGCAGAAGAACTTGGACGCTGCCGTCCAAGGAGCGCTCGCTCCGCAACCGAACTGCGCGGCGCTCGCGAGCGATGCGTTGTTCGTGAGTCTCGTGACGGCACATCCCGACAATGCGTTCTTCGTCACGAACAAGCCTTCGATCATCAGCATCGCGCAATGTGCCGACAAAATAGGCGCGTTTCGCTTCATGCTCGCACTGTCGTCGCGGCTCTTGGACGCGGATCCAAGCGATGGGCATCCCGAGTTGGTGGCGCGCGCTCTCGAGCAGACTGACGAAGTCGACACGGCGCTCGTGCTGCTCGAGGCTGCGTGCCATGCCCACCCCAACGACGCGGCGCTGTGGCTCGCGCTCGCCAACACCGAGACGAAAATTGCTCACTGGAAAGAGGCGATCGCGCACGCAGACGCATCGCTCAACCAACTTGGCAGTGTCGACTCGCCAAACAAGCGCGAAGCGGCATGGAAAGCACACGAGTGCCGCGGTCGCGCGCTCCTGCACCAAGGTCTGTTCGACCAAGCGACCAAGGAAAGCGACGCCGCGACCTTTCTCGGTGCTCCATCGAGCGCGCTAGCGGATCTCACGACTGGAATCGCCAACAGCCGGACGAGCAAGACCATCGTCGAGGTTCGCGTGGAGTCGCACGTACCGCTGAGTGCCTATCGTGTCATGACGAGCCGAGTGAGACCTCTCGCTCGTGTGACGATCACCAACGCCGATGCTGTGCTCCATCACTATCGAGTGGACACCACGTTATCCACCGTGACCGACACGACGACCAAAACGGCCAGCGTCGATGCAGGCCGACGCGTCACGTTGCTGGCGACGCCACCGCTCGCGCGCACTTTCGATGACAAGGCGCAGACAGCCGACCGAGCAGGCACGATTGAGATTCATGTGTCGATGACGGACGAGGCTGAAAAGAAGGTGTTTGACGAGGTCGCGCCTGTCACTCTCCTCGGGAACGACGGCCTGTTGCTCACGAGCGAGTTCGTGTCCGCATGGGTCGATCCGCGCGCGCTCGGACTCGACGCCCTCATCGCGTCGGCACGCAAACGCGCACCTCATGTGGGACCATCGCAGATATATGACGAGCTCCGCGCTCGCGGGTTCGTCGTCAACCATGATGCTTTTGTCGTCGACGAGACGTCTCTCGTCGCGCGCGCGCGCAAACCGAACGAAGTGCTCGCGAGCAAGAGCGGCAATCTCCTTGAAGGCGTACTGCTTTATGCGAGCGCACTCGAAGCAGCCTTCTTCCAACCGATGATCGTGATTCGTCCGGGCCATGTCTATGTCGGTTGGCGACCGCTCTTGTCGGATCCGGTGCCGCCCACGGGGCTCTCGTTCATCGAATTATCGAACCTCGTGGACGATGACTTCAGCACGGCCGTGAGCAAAGGCCTCCGCGCGTATCAGGACGATCGATCGGCGCATCACTTCGACCTTTATCGCGGCGGAGGGCCTATCGCCGCGATCGTCGACATCGTTCAGCGCCACATCTCGGCGAACGCGACCGGCAAGTGCACGGGTGGCAGAACGTGGTGCGGAGGCGCCTGCGTCGACTTGCAGAAGGGCTTGCGGTCACGCACGTGCCTGGTGTGTGGCGACTGCGATCAGTGCGGCTCGCCCGAGGACGATCAGTGCAAGAGTGGCAAGATTTTGCCTCAATCGTGCGCCCCCAAAGAAAACGCGTGTTCGCCGCCCGATGCGCCGCTGTTGACGACATGCGCGAACTTCGAAACCGATCGACACCACTGCGGCGCGTGCGACCATCGCTGTCTGGACACTCAGACCTGCGTCAACGGCGGCTGCAAGGCACCCGCGTGCAAAGGGAACACGCGCAACTGCGAGGGCGTTTGCATCGACATGGACAACAGCTCCAACAATTGTGGGGAGTGCGGCCACGGCTGTCCAAGTCAGATGACCTGCGGGCACAGTCACTGTGAATGGGTGGGGTCTCACTAATGGTCAATCGACTGATTGCCACTTTGGGACTGCTGATGATGGCCTGCTCGCCTCCCAAGGCAACGACCACCATCTCATCCCAAAGCGCGGTGACGATTCCCGAGGCCGGACCATCCGCTCCACCGCTCGCCGCAGGCTGGGTTCGGAGTGAAGACGACGCAGGTGTTTCGTGGTTGCGACGAGGCGGCGAGAGTGCTTCGCCTTTGGTGATTCGCGGAACCCTCCTCCCTCGCTATCCAAGAGACAATGCGATGTACGAACCGTTCGTCGGCGCGCGCTTTGGTGCAGCTCCCGTCACCATCGAGACCACTCAAAAGCGGGAGCTCCATGTTTGGGTCAAGTCACGCGGGCCTGTTGGCATCTTGCTTCGATCGGAGACGACCGCGACAGCCGGCGCGAACGAATGGGTGAAGGTTGACGTTCCACCGTTCGAGGGACCGGCGACTCTCGAAATTGCAGAAGTGGATCATGCAGGCGACCGCCGCGGACAAACTTCTCCGTATGTGCTCGTCGTCTCGGATGAGGACGTAGAGCCCACAGAACAGCCAGATCCGCGCCCTCCCGCCGATCCGGCAGACATCAAGGTTCGGTGGATGTCGAAGCCCGTGCCCTGCCAAGGCTCGATGGAGGCGGAGTATTGGAAGTGCTCACGCGTGAGCATCGTTCTAAGTGGTTTCGTCACGCGCACGATTCCGGTTCAGCGAACGGTCATGGGTCAAACCGGTTGTTGGCCTGACGATGTCGGCATCACGTGCGCAGGCGCATCGGGAAGCTCGAGTCTATCCATGGCAACTGCCGCGGATGGAACGGTGACACTCGGTTCGGTTGCCTTCTCGGATGGGTATTGCCCGCCTGAAGAACCCGACCACTGCGCGTTCAGAACGACGTGGGCGACCTTTCAGGTCCCAGCCGGTCACCGTCTGGTGCCCGATCCACTCGGCACCTTTCCACCGCCCTGATCTCGGACTGCCCAGATTCGGTATCTACTTCGCTTTGATCAACAGCGGCATGTAGTGTTTGGCTGTCCCGGTCGATATCACGGTAACCAACGTGCCACTCGGCGGTGAGGGAAAGTTGGGGGTGATGTAGATCGTCACGATGTCGCCGTCTTTGCCCGATTTGTTGGCGCCAGCGATCGTCAATGTTGGCGCTGATGGTGCCCCGAACGGGCTCCCTTCGACGACTTGGATCGGCCACGCC
>JAYVXK010001119.1:0-3259 GCA_043785265.1 Myxococcales bacterium
AGAGCAAAGGCGAGGCGGGCAATTCATGCGCAAGGTCTGGCACCGCGAAGCCACGATCGGCGCAGATACTGGGGAGATCGTGTCGTTCGACCGACTCACTGATCTGCGGGCGAAAGCGGCGGCGTCTCCCGACGAACGTCAACGCACCATCGACTTGGTGCGCGTGCTCGAGCGCGCGGGTGACGAACGAGACCTCGCCGCGACGGTCGATGCTTGGCAAAAACGCGACCCACTCGACGACTCGGCGATCTCCGCTCGTTCTGATTTGCTCGCGATGACTGGCGACCGCGATGAGTCTCTTCGAGTGCGAAGTGGTCTCGCGTCGGCATTGCGCGCTCCTGATCCCGCGGTGCTCGACGCGCTCGCCGTGGCTTTCGAACGCGAACAAAAGAACGACTCGGCTTGCTCGATGCGCATCGCCGCAGCGGAGGCAAAGTCCGACGATGACGAGCGCGTAGCCCGAGCCATTGCATGCGAACGTGGCCGCGGACGCGAGAACGAAGCCGGAAAATGGCTCGCGGATTTAGGCGACAAACGCAGCGCATCGATCGGAAAGATCACAGACCTGCAACGCGTCGCAAACGCAAAGGGCGAGAGTGTCACGAGCGGCGACATCATGGTCGACGCGTCGTGGACCGACTCGAGCACCGATCTCGATCTCGCGCTCATCGACCCCAATGGAGCACGGGTCACGTGGACGAGTTCAGCACGCTTCGCAAAAGTCACCGACCCAACCGTCGGCGGCCACGAAGCGCTCTCGATCACGAACGGCAACGCTGGCGCATTCACAGTAGAAATCGCTCGAGCAAAATCTTCGGACTCACAGCGCGCAGTGCACGGAACACTCACAATTAGGGCGTTTGGTGCGAGGAAGACCATCCCGTTCGATCTCACGGGCAACTCCGCACGCATCGCGAAGATCGACACGCGTTGGGAATCGGAGTTGGTGCCCGTGACCGAGGACGATCCTCTCACCCTCACGGGCGCGGCATTCGATCGTGGCACTGCGACGCGTCTCTTGTCGACGGTGAGCGTCGCGGGTTGTCGCGATCCGCAAGGCGGAGGGTCTGGTGTTGCGCTCGTCACGTTCGCGTCGACAGGCCGCGTGATGAGCGTCACCGCGCGCGGTCCGTTCTCGCCCGCGGGCAGCGCATGCATCTCCAGCGCGTTTCGCGGCCTCGTGATTGGGCCATTTTCTGGTGCCCCAGAGACCGTCAGTCGAAGTGTCGTGGTCGGTCCCTAACGGGACTCGATCTCGCTCGCTCGCGGGTCAGACCGGAGTCTCGCCCTCGATGACCTGAGCGAGCGCCTCGAGTGCGTCGGTGACTTTTTGACGGTCGATGCGACTGATGCGCTCAAGCAGCGCAGCAAAGGCTTGGCTCGACCCGGCCGCCGACGTGTCTGCGGCGCGTTTGCCACGTGGAGTGAGGCGGACGTCAGTCTGCCGACCGTCATCGGTGCCCTTCTTGCGGGTGATGAAGCCTGCCTTCTCGAGGCCAGCCAGGTTGCGACTTGCGGTCGATGGGTCGATGCCGAGCGTCATCGCCAAGGAAGACGTCGACACTGCACCACGCTCCGAGATGACGAGCAGAGTTTCTGCCTGTTGTGGCGTGACCTCGCCAGAGCGCGCGCGCTCCCGGCTGATTCGTCCAACGCCGCGTGCGACGATTTGGAGGGCGCGTGCAAACCTGTCGTGGTCGGCCATGAGGACGGTCTGTAGAATACAAGTTGTGTCTCGGCGTCAAGAGGTTCGCACTGACCAGCCGTGATTTTCGGCATCTCAGTGTCTCACGTTGTTCGCGCGCAGAGGACGCCACAAGTGCGTTATCATGTGCTACGAAGCGGTCGTGTTCGAGCGCGGAGCCATCGGCCTGCTTCGAGCGTACGTTCGAGGAACCCCATGAACCAACCCATTCGTCGCCGCGTAGGCAAGCCTGAGACGACTCGGATGTTCGAGAGCGACTTCATCGAGCGGTTCTCGCGCATCCACCCAGCCACGCCGTTCGTCGCGTATGTGCCGGTCATCGCGTTCATGTTGTATCGCGGCATCGCGCGCCAAGTTCCCGCGCTGAGCCTGGTGGGCCTGTTCTTGGCCGGCCTGCTGACGTGGACGCTCATGGAGTACGTGCTGCATCGCTACGTGTTCCACTGGAACGGCGAGCAAAACTGGAAGAAGCGCGTGCACTTTCTTTTGCACGGCGTTCATCACGATTTTCCAAACGATCGTGATCGCCTCGTCATGCCGCTCGGAGCATCACTGCCGATGGCGGTTTTGTTTTATGCGATCTGTTACTTCGCGTTTGGCGTCCGCTCGGGAGAGTTGCTCTTCGCCGGCCTTGCTGTCGGATATCTTTTTTACGACGGTACCCACTTCGCGGTTCACCACTTCAAGCAATCGAACCGCGTAGGCAAGTGGCTGCGTAAACACCACATGCTCCACCACCACGCCGATCACGAAGGCGGCTTTGGTGTGTCGACGCCCCTTTGGGATCTCGTGTTCAACACGATGCCCACCAAGCAAGCGGCGAAGCCAGACACCAACCGCGACGGCTGACGATAGCGTTACGGTCGTCGGGCGACGTTACTTGGTCGTGTGTGCGTTGTGCGCGATGGCTTGAGGGGATGCAGTGGTCGCGGTGGGTGCGATGCTGACTGCGCGGGTGGTGCCTTGCAAGAGCGAGCCGGCTTTCGTTCCAGCGGCGAACGACGCAGCACAGCCCGCGAGCACGCATGCGCCCAGCGCGATGCCTCGAACGATGGAAGACTTTTGCATGTCTCTCCTCACGACCACGGATAGTACGCTTGGCTTGGGCAAAAGCTCAACGCGTTCCTCAAAATAGGTGCGAACGGCTCCTACCCGCAGCTCTTCAGTCAAAGCCCGTTTTTTGCGTACGAATCGAGATAACGTGAGTAGGTCATGAGCAAGTGGAACCGAGATATTTTCATCGCATTGGCAGCAATCGGGTGGGCGGACGGTCAACTCGACCCCGAGGAAGCCGACGCGATTGTTCGGGCGGCGGTCGATTGCGGCCTCGAACTGGGCGAGATCGAAGCGATCGAGCTCGCGACCAAGACCAAGATTGAACTTGGTACGATTGATCGTTCGTCTCTGAGCAAAGACGATCGCCTGTTCGTTTATGCCATCGCGTGTTGGATTGCGCGGCTGGACGGCAAAGTCACCGATGAGGAGACTCAAGCGCTCGCCGCGCTCGCTGAACGACTTGGCGTACCCGACCGCCCGCGTGCGGCTGCGGAGTCT
>JAYVXK010001120.1:0-3259 GCA_043785265.1 Myxococcales bacterium
CTTGCTTCCGAGGCGCGCGGCCATTCCGGGGACGCCACTCGGAAACGGCGCCGTGCGAGTGAGCAATTCGTACAAAACGATTCCGAGCGCATAAACATCTGTGCGCCCATCGACACTACGTCCTTCGAGCTGCTCGGGCGCCATGTATGCAGGCGTTCCGACGATCGCTCCGGTTCGTAGGGGACCAGCGTCGAGCCCTTCTGCGAGCACCGAAATGCCGAAATCAGTAAGGACGATTCGCTCGCCCGCGATCATCACGTTGTCGGGTTTGAGATCGCGATGGACCACGCCAACCGCGTGAGCCGCGCCCAGCCCCTTTGCGATCTCGCTCGCGGTGCGCAGCGCCTCTGGCATGCTGATTGTGTCGCGAGACATGCGCATCGAGAGCGACTCGCCAACGATGAGCTCCATGGTGAGAAAGCGCGTGCCTTGCCAAGTTCCCAAGTCGTAAGTTCGCGCAACGTTCGGATGTGTCACGCGTCGCGCGAGTTTCACCTCTCTGCGAAAACGAAGAAGCGCGTCGCGTCGCGCAGCCAACTCGGGCAGCAGCACCTTGAGGGCCACCTCTTCGTCGAGTTCGCGATCCACCGCGCGATACACGGCGCCCATACCGCCTTCACCCAGCGTGGCCCCAATCTCGTAGCGATCGGCGAAGAGCGCGCCGACAGAGAGCGGACTCGCTTCGGCGAGTGTTCGTGCGGTGGCGACGACGCGATCGGTCACGAGATCGAGGGTATCACGCAGCTTCGGGGAGCGACTCGTGGGCTGCCCGTAGGATCGCGCTCACCGTGTCGGCGTCCTCGATCGCACTCAACACGGGCATCAGCGTATCGCGGTCGGCGCGCTCGTCGAATGCACCGCTGGGAGCGAGGGCGCGAGCTTGCGGCCCGTCGAGCACCAAGAAGACATCGCTCATCCCCTTGTAATCAGCCGAAATCACGTATGCGATGCGCGAGCGATCGAGGTGGAGTTCTTCGCGGCCTCGCCGAATGAGCACGCGCTTGTCGGTCACGAAGTACCGTGTCTCGCGGACGAGTCGTAGCGGACGAATGATCGACCAATAGCCAATGCCGACAGACGCACCGATGAGCAACGCAGCACCCAACGCCACACCTGCAATGAGCAGCGCAGAGAGACCAAAGGGCATCGCGTCTTGATGCACGACTCGTTGGATGGCAGTTGCCGCATGCGCAATCATCCGCGCTGCAGCAAGCGCAAGCAGCACGGCGACGACCGCAGAACCGATGCGGCGGACACTCCACGCAGATGCTTTGGGCATGGCGCTCCAGAGGACGCGCTCTCCAGGATCGAGTCGCTGCGCGAGATCGCGATCGCCATCACCGAGGGGAACGCTCGCGGTGACTCCGCGAACGATGGCCCACAAGCGATCAGGCGCGCGAACACCAGACAGCGTGACACTGAGTGTGCGACGAAGCGCGCCTGTTGGCACCGCGCGAACAAGAGTGAGATCGCCCGTGTCGGCCTCGCCCCACGCGATGCGCGCGTAGCTGATGGAGTCGCGCGCGATCGTGCGCCGAAATCTACCGCGTCGCACAATCACGTGGTCCTCGGTGACGATGTACTCGGCAGCAGACAGCCACCACAGCGGCAGGCGCCAAGCCCCGACCGCGAGCATCGCGCACCACGCACCAAACGTGAGCATCCCATCGACATGCGCGCCGACCGCTCGCGCCACGACGACCGCAAAGAGCACGGCAACGACCGCCATGATCGACGTGCAAAGAACGACCGCGCGGGCAAGAGGAGGAAGCGACACACTGGCGGGCCGTCCACTCCACAAGATCCGTTCGCCGAAAAGCGAGTCCCGCGCCATATCTCTATAGGATGAGCCTCGCATTCGCAGTGTCCAGAGCAACAGACGGACGAGCCACGCGAAAGTTTGGCTTCTGACGACAGCGGAAACCAAGATTTGCCTATTTTTGGCGCTCAAAGCGCTAGGGCGGCTGAGTCTGCCTATCGGGGAAGGGGAACCGCGGCGTTCCGGCGAGGTGCGCCACGGGCTCGCGCGCGTTTCACGAGCAAGTCGCACAAGCTCGGAAACGGGATGCCTGCAGCCGTCGCCGCTTCGGGATAGAGGCTCGTGGGGGTGAAGCCAGGCATCGTGTTCACTTCGAGTAGAGTGACGGACTCTGCACTCGTGTCGTCGCTCACGACGAAATCAACTCGGCAGAGGTCGCGACACTGGAGCGCGACATGCGCGGCGACGGCGAGCTCATGCACGCGTCTCGTGAGAAGCTCACCGAGTGGGGCCGGACATACATGCACACTGCGGCCGGGAGCGTAGCGGGCTGCATACGTGTAAAATGCATCATTGGGTGAAGTGATCTCTGTCGCCGCAAGCGCACGCACACCGTGTTCGTCTTCGAGCACCGCACACGTGACCTCGCGGCCTTCGATGAACTGCTCGACGAGAGCTGCTTCATCGACGGCCCACACTGCTTCGAGCGCCTCGACGATCTGCTCGATCGAGGCATGTTTCAGCCTTGAGACACCGAGTGCCGAACCACCCGCAGCAGGCTTGACGACCAGGTGCGCGCCGAGATCATCGACGCAACGAGTCGCCGCTCGCGGAGGATCGGAGCGCGTGAGCGTGAGACCGCGCGCCACTGGGAGACCCACGCTCACGAACAATTTTTTCGCGACGGGCTTGCTCATCGCCAATGCGCTGGCGAGCACGCCCGAGCCCACGTACGGCAAGTCATGCACCTCGAGCAAACCTTGGAGCGAGCCGTCTTCTCCAACGGCGCCGTGCGACACTGGAAAGACGACATCGAAGTTTTGATGCGTGAGTTTTTCGCCGAGCGACCGATCCAGTTCGAGGACGATCACTTCGTGCCCTGCGGATCGGAGCGCGTCGGTCACACCACGCGCAGACGCCCGGCTCACTTCGGCCTCGGAAGATGGGCCACCGGTGATGACTGCGACGATCATTTCTTGGAGAGGTCGACGAGTTCGATTCTCAAGGCCTGTGACATCTCGAAGATCTTCGGATCCCTGTAAAACTCGCCAAAAACGATGCGACCCAGACCCGCGTTCGCGATCAGCCGGAAGCAGTTCCAGCAAGGGGAGGCAGTCACGTAAATCCCCGCGCTGTCGATGCGCACACCGCTCTTCGCTGCTTGCACGATGGAATTGGCCTCCGCATGCACCGTGCGTACGCAGTGGCCGTCTTCCATCAAGTGACCGACCTCATCGCAGTGGGGCAGTCCGCGGATGGATCCGTTGTAGCCGGTGGCGA
>JAYVXK010001121.1:0-3257 GCA_043785265.1 Myxococcales bacterium
GCGCTCATCGCGGCGATCACGATCGGTCGACTTCATGGTTGGCGATGGGGCGCGATCGCTCTCGTCATGCTGACGCTCACACTGCCAGAGGACGGGGCGCCACGTTGGTCGTGGCTCTTCGTGCTGGCGGCAGAGGCTCTCGTGCGCGTGTTGCCGACAGGGATTTTCCAGCGAATCGCGCGCGTCCTTCGTGGCGGCATGGTGATCATCGTCGCGTTGATCGCGATCGTGTTTCTCGTCAAGCACGTGCGCCAAGGCATGTATCCGGTGTTGGCGTTCGACACGTCAGACGACACCAGTGAGGTGTCCGAGCAGGAAAGCGACAACCGGGAGGGCGGGACGGGCACGCGCGCCAAAGGGGAAGAAGGCTCGATGGGCAACCCCAACACCAACCCGACTCCCATGGCGTTTGGATTGGCAGCTCCAGCCGACAAAGAAGCCGATCGACCCATGAACGGACCGACCGGCGGCGCAGGTGGAACGCCGCAAAAGCAGTACGCCCAGTTCAAGACCGAGACGTACGATCCGAACGCAGTCGTACAGACCGGACCTGGTCTGCCCAGTTGGACATGGACGACAATTCCGCTGACCTGGAGTGGACCTGTCGCAGAGACTCAGCGGCTTCGCCTGTGGCTGGTGCCGCCATCGATCAACTTCGCGCTCGCATTTTTGCGCTTGGTGCTCGTCGCGCTGGTGCTGCTCAGGATGATTCCGTGGACTGCGCGCTTCTGGCCCAAAGGCTGGGGGCCTGCTGTCGCGACGGCGATCTTCGCGTTGCTGTTTCTGTCTCCGAATCTTGCGCGGGCGGACATGCCTGATCAGGCGACTCTCGACGAGCTTCGAAGTCGTCTGCTTGCCAAGCCGGATTGCTTGCCGGATTGCGCTTCGAGCAGTCAACTCGTGATCGACATTCGTGCGGGCGTCTTGCAAGGTCGCCTCGAAGTCGACGCGGCCGCATCGACTGCAGTGCCGCTCCCAGGCATTGCGTCGCAATGGCTTCCTGAAGACGTGGCGGTCGATGGTCAAGCCGCGAGATCGCTGTTGCGCACGACAGATGGCACGCTTTGGGTCGCGGTGCCGACAGGCAGTCATCAGATTGTCTTTCAGGGACGCATGCCCGATCGCGACTCGATGCAGTTGCCGCTGCCGCTCAAGCCTCATCATGTCACGGTCACCGCGGCAGGCTGGGAGGTGGCTGGGGTTCACGAGGACAACCTCGCAGACGACAACTTGCAGTTTTCGCGCATCGCGGGGACCCAGCCGGCCACCGCGTCGTTGCAGCCTGGGGCGCTCCCCCCGTTCGTGCACGTCGAGCGAACGATCTCGATCGGACTCAATTGGCAGGTCGACACGCGTGTCGTGCGCCTGACGCCGACCGGAAGTGCCGTGGTGCTCGAGGTGCCTTTGCTGCCTGGCGAATCGGTCACCACAGCAGACGTGCGCGTCGTCGCGAGCAAGGCGCAGGTCAACATGGCCCCGCAAGCGACAGAGGTCGTTTGGCACTCGGTTCTCGAACAGAAGTCGCCGCTGATGCTCCAAGCGCCCAAGTCGATTGGGTGGACCGAGGTGTGGCGTGTCGACGTCGGACCCATCTGGCACGGCTCTTTTTCAGGCATTCCAGCGGTTCACACCGCGCCAGCCTCTGGGCAATCGCTGCCAGAGTGGCGCCCATGGCCTGGTGAGATCGCGAGCGTGGAACTCAGTCGCCCAGATGGCGTGCCTGGTCAGTCATTGACCATCGACTCATCCGAACTGGCCGTGACCCCTGGTTTGCGCGCGACCGACGCCACCCTCACGCTCGCGATACGCGCGAGCCGGGGGGCCACGCATGTCGTCACACTTCCAGACGGCGCTCAACTCGAGTCGATCACTGTCAACGGCGCCTCCCAGCCTGTTCGTCAGGACGGTGGCAAGGTCACGATCGCGATCGTTCCGGGCGCGCAGCGAGTCGTTTTGACATGGCGGCAGACTCCTGCGATCGGTTTCATGTATCGCTCGCCCGAAGTCGACATCGGCGCGCCCAGTGTGAACAGCACAGTGCGTGTTCAACCGGGCTCCCGCTGGATGCTCTTCGTGCTGGGTCCGCGTGTCGGTCCGGCAGTGTTATTTTGGAGCGGGCTGATCGTGCTGCTCTTCGTGGCTGCATCGCTTGGGCGCATCCGCTGGACCCCCTTGCGATGGTGGCATTGGACGCTCTTGGCGATCGGTTTGTCGCAGGTCCCCATCGTGATGGCAGCGCTTTTTGCAGGCTGGCTCATCGCACTTGGATGGCGCAAGGAGCGCGCAGAACTATCGCCGGTTTGGTTCAACATGAGACAAGCGCTGCTCGTGTTCTGGACGCTCGTCGCGCTCGGACTCTTGGCCGCCGCGATCCACCAAGGACTGCTCGGTACGCCGGAAATGCAGCTGCGCGGCAATGGTTCGTCGGTCGACAACTTGATTTGGTTTTCGGATCGTTCGGACAACACACTGCCGACCGCATTGGTCGTCTCGGTTCCGATGTTGATCTATCGAATCACGATGCTGGCGTGGGCGTTGTGGGTTGCGCTTGCTCTCTTGCGCTGGCTGAAGTGGGGCTGGTCCGCGTTCAGCGAAGGGGGATTCTGGAAGAAGTTGCCCTCGACTCCGCCGCGCGCCTATCCCGCCCAGTATCAGCAGCAGCAGCACTGGCAACAACAGGCAGCACCGGCAGGCGTCCCATTCGCCACTCCTGAAGTAGTTCCGGTTCCTGTAGTTCCGGTTCCTGTAGTTCCTGCTCCGGTAGTTCCTACTCCGGAAGCAGTCACTACTACGGAAGCAGTTCCTCCTGCTGAAGGGGTACCGGCACCTGAGGACCCGTTCCCGAAGGATCCCAAAACCTGATCAGGGGCAGGTACGGGTCTTCAGTACGAGAGGGTTGTTGGGCTTCTGTTGGAAGTCGAACGCATCGAGCATGTCATTCGCTTGCCCGTCTTGCGCTGCGGGATCGAGCGTCGAAAGCGCGGGCGCGCCAAACACTCTCTCGATGAAGCGCGGGACTGAAGCCTGTTCAGCGACACTCTTGTAGATCGTGTGGGGCTTTGCGAACGGGCTGATGATGATGAGCGGCAGGCGAAACCCGAGGCCGTAAGGCGTTTGAGAGTCGCACCCGTATTGCCGCGGCGGGCTCACGTGATCGTACCAACCGCCGAAGTCGTCGGTCGTGTAGAAGATCACAGTGTCCTTCCAGTATTCGCTTTGCATGAGCGCGTTGACGTTGTCCACGGTCCAGTTCTCGC